>NZ_JAHZPH010000007.1:0-96626 GCF_019929365.1 Streptococcus oralis
CTTGCTGATACAGACGCAGAGTGGCTCGCGCTTGCTGAGATAGAAGCTGAGTTCTGGTTGTTAGATGCTGAAGCTGAAGCACTTTGACTAGCTGATACAGATGCTGAAGTTGATTGACTTGCAGATACTGATGCGCTAGTTGATTGGCTAGCTGATACTGATGCTGATTGACTAGCACTTACTGATGCTGAAGCGCTTTGGCTTGCTGATACAGACGCAGAGTGGCTCGCGCTTGCTGAGATAGAAGCTGAGTTCTGGTTGTTAGATGCTGAAGCTGAAGCACTTTGACTAGCTGATACAGATGCTGAAGTTGATTGACTTGCAGATACTGATGCGCTAGTTGATTGGCTAGCTGATACTGATGCTGATTGACTAGCACTTACTGATGCTGATGCGCTTTGGCTCGCACTAATTGACGCAGAGTGACTCGCGCTTGCTGAGATAGAAGCTGAGTTCTGGTTGTTAGATGCTGAAGCTGAAGCTGATTGGCTTGCAGATACTGATGTTGAAGCACTTTGACTAGCTGATTCTGATGCGCTTGCTGATTGGCTTGCTGATACAGAAGCGGATTGACTTGCACTTACTGATGCTGAAGCACTTTGGCTTGCGCTCACTGATGCACTTACGCTTGCACTTGCTGAAGCACTTTGGCTTGCTGTTGCTGAGCTTGATGCTGATTGGCTAGCGCTGATGCTTGCTGAGATAGAAGCTGAAGCGCTTTGGCTTGCTGATACAGACGCAGAGTGGCTCGCGCTTGCTGAGATAGAAGCTGAGTTCTGGTTGTTAGATGCTGAAGCTGAGGCACTTTGGCTTGCAGATACTGATGCTGAAGTACTTTGACTTGCAGATACAGACGCTGAAGCTGATTGGCTAGCTGATACAGATGCTGATTGACTAGCACTTACTGATGCTGATGCGCTTTGGCTTGCTGATACAGACGCAGAGTGGCTCGCGCTTGCTGAGATAGAAGCTGAGTTCTGGTTGTTAGATGCTGAAGCTGAGGCACTTTGACTTGCAGATACAGACGCTGAAGCTGATTGGCTTGAGCTTACTGATGCGCTAGCTGATTGACTAGCACTTACTGATGCTGATGCTGAAGCTGATTGACTTGAGCTTACTGATGCGCTAGCTGATTGACTTGAGCTTACTGATGCACTAGCTGATTGACTTGCAGATACTGATGCTGAAGCACTTTGGCTAGCTGATACAGATGCTGATTGACTTGCACTTACTGATGCTGAAGCGCTTTGGCTTGCTGATACTGATGCTGAAGCTGATTGACTTGAGCTTACTGATGCGCTAGCTGATTGGCTTGCTGATACAGACGCTGAAGCTGATTGACTTGAGCTTACTGATGCGCTAGCTGATTGGCTTGCACTTACTGATGCTGATGCTGAGCGACTTGCACTAAGTGATGCACTCGCCGAACGACTTGAGCTTACACTTGCTGAAGCTGAACGACTTGCACTAAGTGATGCACTTGCCGAACGGCTTGAGCTTACACTTGCTGAAGCTGAACGACTTGCAGATACTGAGGCACTTGCCGAACGGCTTGAGCTTACAGATGCTGAGGCTGAACGACTTGCACTAAGCGATGCACTCGCTGAACGGCTTGAACTTACGCTTGCTGAGGCTGAGCGGCTTGAACTTACTGATGCGCTAGCTGAAGCACTTGCTGAACGGCTTGAGCTTACTGATGCTGAAGCTGAGCGACTTGCGCTAAGTGAGGCGCTCGCTGAAACACTTGCTGAACGGCTTGAGCTTACTGATGCTGAAGCTGAGCGACTTGCGCTAAGTGAGGCACTCGCTGAAGCACTTGCTGAACGGCTTGAGCTTACAGAAGCTGATGCTGAGCGACTTGCGCTAAGTGAGGCACTCGCTGAAGCACTTGCTGAACGGCTTGAACTTGCAGAAGCTGATGCTGAGCGACTTGCGCTAAGTGATGCGCTGGCTGAAGCACTTGCTGAACGGCTTGAACTTGCAGAAGCTGATGCTGAACGACTTGCGCTAAGTGAGGCACTCGCTGAGGCTGAAGCTGATTGGTTTGCACTTACTGATGCTGAAGCACTTTGACTTGCACTTACTGATGCACTTACGCTCGCACTCGCTGAACTTGATACTGATTGGCTAGCACTGATGCTTGCTGAGTGGGATTGATATGCGCTAAGTGAGGCACTCGCTGAAGCACTGGCCGACAGTGACTGTTGCTTACTTGTTGAAACAGACTTGCTACCAGCATCACTGATGTTCAGGCTAAAGTTTCTCAAAGGTTGATAATCCCCAACAGAACCGTATTCTCTACGAGCAAGGTAAAACGGAAGCTTAGTTTTCGCATTCGGTCCAGGCGTTTGGACAGTACCAGTAATACGAGCTATAACCCTATTAGGCCCAGATTGCGTAAACGTAGTCGTTATCCCCAATGCATGAGTAGGTCTCATATCATTGGTTACCAGTGCTAAGTACTGCGGATGGATAGGTGCCCCTTCAATCACTACTGAGTAATCAATTCTTTGACCTGGTTCAACTGTAACATGTCCTGGTCCACTTATGATTGTAGCACCGCGCGAATAAGTGATATTTCCTTGTCGGTTTAGATTTCCTGCTTGACGGAAACCTGAGTAACCTTCTTTTGGTGCAGTAGTTACTTGCTTATCTGCTGCTTGGTCTTTCTCAGCTTGCTTGGTTGTATCCTTACCTTGGGCTTGGTTCTTATCCGCTACAACACCAGCTGCGATATTATTGCTTGTTGTTGTTGCTTGACTTGTGCTAAGAGCTGCACTTGCCAAACTTTGGTTAGCACTGCCTGATACAAGACTTGCCGCAGGGTTGACCTTATGGTTGAGCGATGCAGAAGCTGAGGTAGACACAGAAGCCTGAGCTGATGGTTCGCTAACAACTGATGTACTCTCAACTACAGAGGCAGGTGCTGGAGCGCTTGCTGACGCTGATGGTGTAGAGCTTACTGATGCAGATGCTTTGGCACTTGCTGAAGCTGATACAGGAGCTGATGTTGATTGACTCGCTGACTCAGATGCTGGAACAGTTGACTGACCTGCTGATGTTGAAGCACTTGCAGATGCTGACTGACTCGCTACGACTGACTGACTTGCTGAGGCAGATTGACTGACTGAAGCTGACTGACTCGCACTCGCTTGAGCCTCAACAGATTGACTGACTGATACAGAGGCTGCTGTTGCAGATGCTTGTTCTGCTTGAGCTTTCTTTACTTCTGCTTGCGCTTGAGCGATGATTGAGTTAGTACTTGTTTCAGTTGTTTCAGCTGCTTTCGGTTCAGCAGCGATGACTGTTTTATCCTTTTCTGTATACTCAGATGTTTCATCCGCATAAACAGTTTGCTCTTGAGTCATCACAATTCCTGCAGCTCCCGCGGCCAGGATTCCCCCTATACCCGCTAGCGTGTTAAGACTAAGATGTGCGTGATCAAGTTCTTCAGTGTCTGACAGGGTACTAGAGACAACTTCACCCATCCCACCGATACGGAAGAGATCCAATTGAGAGTTCGAGGCTTTTACCCAGTTTTTACCCGACTTGTAAAGCTTATAACGCTTTTTCTCATCTACGATCTCGAAATCTTTGTTAAATTTTTTACTTCGAAACATTTGATTCCTTTCTTTTATCCAAATGCGACCCTTTGTTAACCTCATGATCATTAACAAAGTGTAGTTGCGCTGCCCTCTCAAAACCAAAGCCAATAAAAGCCGCAGTCAGTCTCAGTTTTTATCCCTTTGACTCAGAAAAAGCAGATTCCATCTGGGATATACCAGTTGCTTTTATCTAGTATATACCATTTATCATTCTACCAAAAAGGCTCCTCCTTTTCAAGCATTTATACTCGAAATGACCAATGAAAACGCCTAATTTTTAGCTAAAATTCGCTTTTACGTTTCAAATTGTTGGAAGCGTTTTATTATCTTTCGAAATCCCTACTCCCCCTTTTCACACTAGTTCAATTAGATAGAGACAAAAAACCTTGACGAGCAAATCGTCAAGGTTCATCTGTTCTAGAGAACTCCTCCGTCCAGAAAAAAATCCTAGAAAAAGTGTCCCAACTGCATGAGTAGCGTGACCAAAAGGGTGACGAGAAAGAGAACTCCGCCCAACACAGCAATCATGCTAAAATCTTGCTTCTCCCTTTTTAGGGGTTTCTTTCGATTATCTAGCTGTTCTCGTATATGTTCTTGTAAAATGCCATTGTCCTTGTTAGACATGTGCTCCTCCTTTTCTGTTGATAGAAAGGAACTTGCTTTCATCGAAAGCAAGCCCTTGTCTTATTAGCTTATAAAATTGCCTTGTAGGCTTCCAGATCAGCCTGATTCGCCGCCTGTTTTTGCTTAGCAAGAGCAGCCTCCATTTCAGACGGAAGAGAGAGAACTCCCTGAATCTTGCCTACCATGGCTGATACATTTTCCACCGGATAAATGTGGCTTTCTGCAACGAAACGATGATTGTGACAAGTCGTCTCAAAACTGAGAATCAGCATATTATTCTCAAAAGCTGTTCGACTACCATTGAGAATTTCATCACTGATATTGATGTCCAGATACAAGTCACAGCGAGCAAAAAGCTCATTCACCTTAGCTGGACGAATATTAGGATAGAGGGAAATATTCGGATAGCGATTTAATTCCATCAAATGACTTGACATCTCAGTAATCGCTCCAATATGGAAATGAACATTTGGTAATTGAGTCAAAAGTGACTCAATTTGCTCGATTTGGTCACTATTCGTCAGGATCAAAGCTTCTGGATTCATATTATTGAGGCGATGGTATTGATAGAGATAACCAACATTGCGGAAGTAACTCTTCTCTTTTGGTGTTGCAAGCTTGAGGATTTTATCATAAACTTGCTTATCCTGTACTGCGATACGGATGTTGCGATGAGGCAACTGCATCGCCGCTTTCATGTTACCCGGCAACTCCTCTCCAATCGGCTCCTGCCAGAAGAGAATATCCTCTGCTCGTCCTTCTTTCGGAGTCAGACCAACAGCTACTAAAAACGGTGTTGCTAGAGAATTGTAGATAATGCGATCTGTATCATACCCACGATATCGCAAGTAAAAGATTACAAACTCCTGCTTAGAATTGAAAATATGGCGTTTTCCATCAAGAGTCAAGACAATATCCTCTGTTAAATGATTTTCCATAATCACCGTTACATTATCTTGATTAAAGTAGCGTGTATGAGTTGGACGTTGGGCATTATCATAGGTAATCTGTGCAAAGAGACGTCCCTTGCGATTGTAAATGTCTGCAGCGCGTACACGACCTTGATCATCCAACCACTCGACTGCACGCACGCGACGTTCGTGTGTTGGTTGACGGTAAAAGATATTGGCACGTTTCTTACCCATATCCAAGATTTCACCATTAACATTGCTCGAGCGAATTTCCCACAAATGAGGTTTCGGAACAAGGTTAAAATAAAGAGGTAGATCGTCCTCTGAAGCCACATCTCCAGTAAAGTAACTGTAAGGCGACTCGACATCAGGTGCGAGGTAGCCATCGTCTCGGATCACGACAACAGGGCAGTCTAGCCCAGCTGCCTTAAGTGAACGTAGTAAATCAAAACTCGCTTGATCATAGCGTTCAAATAAACAAATCATAGTGTTTATGCCTTTCTTTTCGAATCCCTACTGATACTGTGCAGATTGAACAAGATCATACCAACGCTGGGCGATATGTTCATCAAGATATGGTTCTGCCACCTCGTAGGACACACGGGATAGATCTTCTTGGGAATGTTGAGTAAATAGCTGGACAATCTTTTCTGCATATTCCGTTGTCATTGCATCCAGATCATCTGGACGCGCCTCAGGAATCAAGTAGCCATTTTCCCCATCACGGATAAAGGTTGGATTTCCATAACGTACATCAAAACCAATAATTGGCAGACCAGAACCAACCGCCTCTAACAAGGTCAAACCAAATCCTTCACTTGTGGAGGCAGAGAGGTAAGCAGAGTAATTTTGATAAATATCTGCCATGTGGTGATGCCCCATCAGACGGATATACTCTTCTGCATTTAACTCATGAATCAACTGCTCCAACATAGCTCTTTCGCCACCCGTACCATAGATATCAAAAGTGATTTCAGGTAATTGCTCATGTGCCTTCACTACAGAGTGAATCAACCAATCAATATGCTTTTCACTGGCCAAGCGCGAAGCTGTAATCAATCCAAACGGTTTGCGCTCTCCTTCTGGATGACGCAATTGATCCAAACTTCCCACCGGAATAGTCAAGATTTCCTTTGGTTTGATATTTGTATATTGAGCGAATTGTTCTTTGAGTAGGTTCGTTTGCGCATCGGTCGAATTAATGATATAGTCCACTTCGTCAGCATATTCGAACTGATACTCATAATAGTTATTCCATAAAATATAGTCTTTCTCAGCAGGATTTTCACTAAAGTGGTCTGCATGAACGATTACGACTAGCTTTGCAGCGCCCTTATTAGCAAAGATAGCTTGACCAATATCTGTCTCTCGGTCTAAGATCAATAAATCTTTGTCCGTCAGAGACAGACTTCTCATAAAATGCGCGACAAACTCTTGCTTAGAATAGAAAACATGATTTGGGAAACGATAGACTTGCGTCTCCTGTCTACCATCGACTTCATTGATGATTTCCTCATAAGCCACACTGCCATCTTCATTGAGCCAGGTACGTTGATATAATTGCGCATGACCATTCATCGGACTAAAATACTCGATAAAATTCTTCGTATAAGTATAGTACTCTTTTTGAATCAAACAACCACGCGAAACAATTTCAGCGCGCTCAATCAACTCTTTGTCCATATCACAGGCATAACAAGTCACAAAATCACCATCACCAAATACTAGTCGGATCGTCTTCATATCGGTGTCGCGGATAATTTCGAGGGGCTCTTTATCGAAACTCGCTAAGACCTGTGCTAGCGTATAGGTCGTCGGTGCAATTTTGACATCTGTAAAGTGCTGATAAAGCCAGACAACCTCAGAATCTTCAAAGCCGATATTCTTTGTCAAATGTTCAATGTTATCAGCAGATATAAAATCCATAAAGATGAACTTCGCTTCTAAGCCAACACTACGAAGCAATTTTGCACGGTAGATCTGCGCATATTCTACACCGCTACTCGCCCAGCCAATCCCCAAATTGATGTTATAAATTGTCATATTTGATTATCCTCTTACAAAAAGTTATCTCGTTTAATTCTTGAAAGACGTTTGATTCTCTTGCCCTTATCATCATCTAACTTATCTTCGTCTTTCTTTTTAGGTTTTGCGCGACGTGAAGTGATGTAGCTGACAGAGATGGTACTATCTGTTCCTGTTTTTGCAAGGGGTTGTTCGAGATGGAGTTTCTCTCTCTCAGGCACCACCTCTTCTTTCTCCTTAGCAACTTCTTCTGGTCTATCAAGTTCTTTACGCAATTCTTGAATTTTTTTGATATCTTTTGGTTTACCATCGATATCGTCCAATTCTAGAAAATCATCAATTCGACTAATAATATTTTTAATTTTTTCTTTTTGTAAATTATACAATCTCTCAGCCTCTGCCCGTTTTTTAGTCAGAGTATCGATTTCTTCGAGAATAGATTCTCTCGTATCTAAGTAGTCTTTTTGTGCCTTTTCTAAAACTTCTTTAGCTTCTTTTTCGGCCCTATCGTGAGCTTCAATGACAAGAGATTTGGCATAAATGACTGCTTCACCAATCTCTTTCTCTTGATTCTTCATAGAGTCGATTTTTTTACGTAGGGATTCAATCTTTTCATTCTTCTTTTGAATTTCACGATCGAACCCTTCCTCTAATGCTTCGATACAATCTTCGACTTCCTTAGCACGGTAGTTACCGAACAATGTTTTCTTCAGTCTCATTTTGCTCCCTCTATTCCTTACTTATTCTAATTTACACTACTACTCCTCATTGTAGCATAAAATAGCGTAAATTGCTATTCTTTTCTAAGCTCCAAATAAGGAAAATATCCTGAAGCGCTATCAAGCAAAACCCGAACTTAGTTTAAAGCTCATTCATTTCTAAAAAAATGTCTGATTGATAGGTCAGACATTTTTAAAAGTAAAAACATGAACGCTACTTCTTAGACCAGAAAGAATTCGAGTTATTACTTCCTATTTTAAAATTTTAGTTCCGTCCAAGTAAGCGGTGTATAGCCAAGCAATTCCACACCATCATACTCGACTGTTTTCACGATCTCTTGGATGTTTGTTTTCAGCTCTTCAGTTGCTACACTATTTGAATCATCCAAGACCACATCATCTTCCACGACGAAGAGTGGTTTTTGGTAACGATCATAAAGATTGTTCATCACGAGACGAAGTCCCACAGAATCAATGCGATTTTGATTTTGGCCATTACTTGCATATTTGTTGATAAAAACTTCTTGGGAATTGCTTGATGCATAATAACTGAAGCTGACAAAGTCAATTTTCCCATCTCTTAGGACAAAGAGGTCATCATTTTCAATATCCAAGGCGATTTGATCACGTTCCAAACGACGTAAAAAGTGATTTGGGTAGTATCCACGCACTTGCACGTCTGTAAACAAATAATTTTCCCTATCTTTGACTTCTGCTTCCATTACATCAATAGCATTTTCAGTTTGCTGACTGTAGTTTTTACTAACAACCATCATCCCACCAAACTGAAACTCTGGATTGATTGTTTTTCCGAGCTTGATTGCACGTGCAGAAGCAACTAATTGATAATGAGCTGCTTGCCAAATCACCTGTTCTTGATTGTCATCTGCTCCAAAAGACAATCCCCCACCAAGAAACGGCAAATGGTGCAAAACGTTGAACTCATTGAAGGTAATCCAATACTTCACTTTGTCCTTAAAGTACTGAAAGACCGCTTCTGCATAACGCTCAAAGAGTTCGATCATCTTGCGGCTTTTCCAAGCTCCATATTTTTCGTATAAATTCAGAGGAAGGTCAAAGTGACTCAAAGTCACAATAGGTTCGATATCTTTTTCTAATACGTCATCGATGATTGCTTCATAATATTTCAACCCCTCTTCACTCGGCTGCAGCTCTTCACCATTTGGAAAGATGCGTGCCCAAGAAATCGAGATTCTATAGGCATTAAAACCCATTGATTGAATTAAATTCAGCTCTTCCGTATAATCTCTCTGACCTACTGAAGCAAATCTCCCCAGGATATCATAAGATCCTAAAGGTACATTTTTGTAGTCAACTGTTCCATTCAGAACTTCTATCCGAGATTGGTCAACTGGTAATACATCTGTAGTACCCAAACCTTTGTTACTATTTGACATCATATTTCTAATCATAGTGGCTCCTTTTGATTTTTATTATTTCTATTTAATGATTGCAAGTTCTGATATTTTTAGGATGATTTAGCATCTTCCTTTTTTTGAGTAATAGCAGCCAAACCAGACAATTCACTTGCAACATTTCTTAAGTCACGTGCTAGGGGCTGCGAACCTGGTCTGAGTAGGTGATAGAGTTGGCGTTCCGTCATCCTTAAATTTGTTCCATTTGATTCTGAATAGTGAGACAGATGTTTCAGAGAGTCTTGCAAATCTACATTCTTTATCGATTCCTCTCTTTTTTCAGGCTCCTGTTGCTCTTCAACAATATGTGCTTGAGACAATCCCTCTTCAGAAATTTCAGGTGTCATCACTTCTTGCACTTTTTGCTGGTGAGTTAGAGGGCTCATATCCAGTTCAGAGAGGCTCTTATACAGACGTTCCGAAGCATGCAAGTCATGCGCGAATACCTCTGTCTCCGCCACACTCTGTCTATAGGAACCAAATTCTGATTCTAACATACTATAGGATTGAGATAGGGATGCTTTCCTTAAACTCACCGAATCAGCTACACTCTGACTTTGACTTAAAGATTCAGATATTTGTTGGCTTTGACTTAAGGATTCGGATTCACTGATATAGAGACTTTCACTCAAACTTAACGACTCGGACTCAGAAAGTAGATGAGAAATCATCTCACTCATCGAAAGAGATTCAGAAAGCGATTCCCATTCACTCTGGCTCAGACTATAGAACTCAGACTCGGAGACACTCTGGCTGGCTTGCTCTGATTCGGAGTAGCTCCACCACTCTGTTTCTGAGTAACTTTGAGATTCCGAAACAGATTCCCACTCACTCTGGCTCAGGCTATAGAACTCAGACTCGGAGACACTCTGGCTCGCTTGTTCTGATTCGGAAGAGCTCCACCACTCTGATTCTGAGTGACTTTGGGATTCGGATATGGATTCCCATTCACTCTGACTCAAGCTATAAAACTCGGACTCGGAGACACTCTGACTCGCTTGCTCTGATTCGGAGTAGCTCCACCACTCTGATTCTGAAGAGCTTTGGGATTCGGATATGGATTCCCATTCACTCTGGCTTAGGCTATAGAACTCAGACTCGGAAACACTCTGGCTCGCTTGTTCTGATTCGGAAGAACTCCACCACTCTGATTCTGAAGAGCTTTGAGATTCGGATATGGATTCCCATTCACTCTGGCTCAGACTATAGAACTCAGACTCGGAAACACTCTGGCTCGCTTGTTCTGATTCGGAGTAGCTCCACCACTCTGATTCTGAAGAGCTTTGGGATTCGGATATGGATTCCCACTCACTCTGACTCAGGCTATAGAACTCGGACTCAGAGGCACTCTGACTTGCTTGTTCTGATTCGGAAGAACTCCACCACTCTGATTCTGAGTGGCTTTGAGATTCGGATATGGATTCCCATTCACTCTGACTCAAGCTATAGAACTCGGACTCGGAGATACTCTGACTCGCTTGTTCCGATTCTGAATAGCTCCACCACTCTGATTCTGAAGAGCTTTGGGATTCAGATATGGATTCCCACTCACTCTGACTCAGGCTATAGAACTCGGACTCAGAGGCACTCTGACTTGCTTGTTCTGATTCGGAAGAACTCCACCACTCTGATTCTGAGTGGCTTTGAGATTCCGAAACGGATTCCCACTCGCTCTGGCTTAGGCTATAGAACTCAGACTCGGACACACTCTGACTCGCTTGTTCCGATTCGGAAGAACTCCACCACTCTGATTCTGAGTGGCTTTGAGATTCGGATATGGATTCCCATTCACTCTGGCTCAGGCTATAGAACTCGGACTCAGAAATACTCTGACTTGCTTGTTCTGATTCGGAGTAGCTCCACCACTCTTCTTCTGAGTGACTTTGGGATTCGGATATGGATTCCCATTCACTCTGACTCAGGCTATAGAACTCGGACTCGGAGACACTCTGACTCGCTTGTTCCGATTCACTCAAGGAAAGGGACTCGGAGACACTAGGATTTTGATCATAAGAAAGGGACTCGGAGTATGCAACACTTTCACTCAAAGAGAATGCATCCGTATCCTGACAAAGAGACTCCCCTGTCAAATGCTCAGAAACAGAGAGGCTATCAACCAAGGAAAGGGACTCAAATTCAGATTCTGAAGAAGAGACCACTAATGAGTAGTTCTCAGACATGGACTCTCGAAGCGAGAATCCTTTTGCTGATATACTCTGGCTAAACGACTCACTGTACGAATCTGCGACAGAAAGGCTGAGGGAAGCTAAAGCGCTAGTTGACAAGCTCTGACTAACATTCCTTATCAAGTCAGCCACTCCCAAACTGTTCCTTTCCTGAAAGTCTTCTAAGGCTTCCATGACAGAAACTGATTCTGTTGGTAACTCAAGATCTTCACTAGCACTCAGAATAATTTCCTTTTGCTCTTTGAGTTTTCGACTAACGGGCTTTGATTTAGTTGCATCCAGGCTACGGTAATCACTATCTTCCCTACCCTTTTGCTTAAACTTTGATATCAAACGTTTAAATCCCTTTAGCTCTTCGTTATTATTTTTGCTCATAATATGATTTTCTCCAAAAATACAGTTATATCATCATTATAAAGTCTACAACAGAATCTGTCAAAGTATTAGCCAAAGAAAACTTCTAACTTCCCAGAAGGCTTAATATTAATGTAACTCAATGCCATATTTTTTATAATGTTTAGATTTATATCTGCATTCATTCTTTTGTATGATTTAAAAGCTTCTTTATGAAACTCAAAGACAGGATTTTTTTGGGCATACCCTTGACTAGACACCAAACCTTGAAATTGCTGTAAATAGTCAACCTGCTCAACCCAACAGTCATCTATCGCTCTCAAAACAACAGTTCGTTGAAATTGATTGAACAACTCTGAATCCTTGATTTTGTCTTTTTTCTGCTGGTACTCTGAAACAAGGAGGTCAGATAAAAACTTTTTAACTTGCCGTAAATCCGTGACATCTAGATCATCTGGAATATCCTCGCAGTAATAACTAATGTTATCCAAAACAAAGCGAAATAAATCCGCCCGCTCTTTAAACGGTGTTTTACTTGTATAAATGTCCACTGCATCCGATAGGATAGACAAGAAATAAGTCAAATCAAAGTCTGGATGAGAGATGAGCTTATTACGCTTATTGTAGATAATCTGTCGCTGAATACGGATACTTTCATCATATCGTTCCGTTGAACGTCTGGAAGCCGCTGACGCGTTATCACTATTCTTCTGAGCCTCTTCAACCGCATGTCTAATACGACGAGAAGTCAAATGAACCTTTTGTTTTTCCTCTGGTTTTGCAATTTCTTTGTGATAGTACTCACTAATCCATTTGCTACCAGACTTAGAAATAAGATCATCCTCAAGAGAAATAAAGAATTTGCTCAACCCTGGAGCGCCTTGTCGTCCGGCACGACCGCGAAGCTGCAAATCCACTCGCTCACTGGACATTCTCTCTGTTCCAACAACAGCAAGTCCACCCAACTCAGCAACCCCTTCTTCTAAGATAATATCTGTTCCACGACCTGCCATTGATGTTGCTACCGTCACTGCAGAACGTCTACCAGCCAGGGCGATCATCTCAGCCTCTTTCGCTGCATTATGGGCGTTCAACACATTATGGGCGATTCCCTCTTGGAGTAAGAGCATAGAATAAATCTCAGACATTCCAACTGATCCTGTCGCAATTAAAACTGGCTGACCTTTTTTATGTAATTTTTTGATATACTCCAATGAAGCATATAACTTTTGAGGAATCGTGAGATAGATTTCATCTGGATAATCAATTCGTAAATTGGGTTTTCGTGTAGGAACAACTACGACTCCCAAGTCGTAAACGTCTCTGAACTCATCCTCACAAACTTTACCAGTACCTGTCATCCCTGCTAATTTGGGAAACATTCTAAATAAATTTTGATAGGTAATAGAGGCCATCGAACGCGTTTCCAATGTGATTTTCACACGTTCTCTTGCTTCTAGTGCTTGGTGCAGTCCTGATTGGAGTTTGTTTCCTTCCAAGAGGCGTCCTGTCGCCTCATCCATCAGTTTGACTTCGCCATTATCCACCGTATACTGACGATCTTTTTCAAATAGATGGTTGGCCCTCAAAGCTAGGTTAATTTGGCGAATGAGCTGGTAATTATCTGGATCATAGGCATTCTGAACGCGGAAATAAACCTCTGCTTCTCTTACTCCTTTTCTCGTCAACCATACAGACGTCCGAGTGGAGTCTAGATTAAAATCTTCCCCTTCTTTTAGAGTTTTTACAAACTCATCACACGAGAGAAAGAGGTTGGATTGAACCCGAGGAGAACCTGAAATGATTAGGGGCATCTGCGCACTATCTAGCAAGGCTGCATCTACTTCATCGACCAAACAAAAATAAAATTTTGGCAAAAACTTCTTTGATTGAGATGTCGCCAAGTTTTCTTCTAGGTAATCAAACCCTAACGCACTATGTGTTGTATAGACAATATCATTCTTATAGATTTGTTGTTTTTGAGGAATTTTAAGTTTTTTTGTCGGATCGTCCGAGACACCAACCCCAACTGTCATTCCTAAAAATCGAAAAACGGGTGCCATTTGTTTAGCATCACGCACTGCCAAATATTCATTGGCCGTGACTAGGATTGTACTTTTTTCCGTCAAAGCATTTAGGTATAAAGGAAGGATAGCTGTCAAGGTTTTTCCTTCCCCTGTTCTCATTTCTGCAATCTGATTGTCTTGCATAACCAAGGCCCCTAAAACCTGAACATCATAAGGATATAATCCTAATACACGCTTGGCTGCCTCACGAATGGTTGCATACGCTTCCGGCAAAATGGACTGCAAGCTTTCTCCTCCAGAAAGGCGTTCTTTAAACCATTTTGTCTGAGCTTGCAGTTTCTCATTTGACATAGCTGCATAACTATCAGATAGTTTATTAACCTTCTCCAAAATCTTTTTGTAACGCATTAGTTTATAGGAGTTGGTCAAATTGAATCGTTTAGTTTTCATTCTCTCTCATCCACTCTTCAATCTTTTCCAAGTCAATCGCTTGAAGTAAAAATGACTTATCTAATAAATATTCAATGTTTGCTAGTTCACGTGGTCTAGTCTTCAAGTTCGCATATTCCCTAACTTTTGTCGGATTAAATTGCTGTAGCAATAATTCTTTAAAAATAGGCGGATTTACTCGATTACGGTAACGTTCCAGCAAGCGTTGATAGTCTAGTTCGCTTAAAAACTCATCCGTCACAAGAGCGTATGAATTTCCAAATTGTTTGGAGTAATGCAAGGCCGCAATATTAGAAATCGCTCCATAACCAACAAAAGCCACTTTTTCAAAAAGATGCTCTTGCGCTAATTCTTCAATCGTTTCAAGCAAAGTTTCGTAAAAACGTTCCTCCATGTATAGGAGCGCTTCCCTATAAGACGAATTAACAATCAATACATTTGAGAAATGTTCACGAACACGTTCTGGAATAAAACCTGTTCGATTGAGTTCAGGTTCAGTAAAGCAAACATACATCGTTTCTTTCTCGGAATCCTGATGAAGCAAATCAGATATCCAGTAGCGATCCACTGTATAATCCGCCAACTGCTCCTCAGCAACATAAATCCCTTCAAAAAGGAAGCGATGACAACCCGAGCTGACTAACTGCACCTTATAATATTGTGTATTATCTGGAACGCATACGCTCACTCTCTCTCCCTGTTTAATGATTTGATTCGAAATTTCTTCATCTCGAGCATCCATAAATTCAACCTTTAAGTATGTTGAATTTTCTGGGATGGTTTCTATATGACTGCCAAAAATATAGTTTTGCCCACGTTTCAATTCAGGAAGCTGACTCGTATTGCGTAAGGCCTGATAGTTTGCCCGTGAATGCCATTCATGAATAACTGTCCCCGAAGGCATGAACTGGTTTTCATACAAAACATGACCACCATCTAACAGTTTGACAGATGAACCGTATAGATACTGAGATATGCTTTGGATATCCCAATAAGCAAAATAGACTTCTTCCTTGTATCTCACGATTTAAACTCCCTTTCAAAACTATTCATTAATAGCGTTTTATATTGATTAAAGAACCATTCAACAATACCTTGTGTATCATCGTTATGTCGTCCAGTCAATCCCTTACTGATAACGCTGACGCGGTAATCTCGCTGTCCTAACTCATCCAGCATATCAGGATAGGCAGACATATCATAGTCATCTTGATACATAAAGGAGATAATGAATTTTGTTCTTGAGAAATCAGCTGACTCAAAAGCCGTCCAGAAACGTTCGTTAAGCTGAGCTGTAGCTTCACTTGATAATTCTCCTATTGTACGATACACCAAATCCAGTGACGTTGGAAATCCTCCTGGACGAATAGTTGACTCATTTTCTGCCATATCTCCTAAGTTGACAAGAGGTTTTCCGACAATGACGGCATGAGGTTCCAACTTAGAACTATAGTAAAGGGCACCAAAAGTCCCCATTGATAAACCTGACAAGGTCAGTTGTTCCTTCGTAAAACCAAGTTCATCTAAGCAATTATGAATCACTTGAAGAAGTTTTTGTTCGAGCTCCTCCGATCCAAGATAGAATGCGCCCCCCTCTGAACGCGGATCCCCTACTAGTAAGAATGGCGATCCCAAATTATTCATCATCCAGTACCCTTCAAATCCCTCTGCAGGACGGTACCCTGAAAAATAGATGTTCAACGGTGGTTTCAAATCTCCTGGATGAAAGAAATAAATCAGTTCTTCTCTATTTTTATCGCTAATTCGTTTTCCTCCGACTAACAAGTCTCCATAGCCTAGATGGGAGTCTCGATAGTGGCAGGGACCAAGTTTTACAATTCCTTGTCCTTTTGCTTGAATACTGATACTCAAATAATACGAATCATTTACATCTAACGTCAGAGACCGATCAAAGCTCGTTTCATCATAAATCCATTCTTGCATGGGAGAATTTCCAGCTGGAAAACCTTTAATAACGTAGCGGATCGAACAACCTTCTGAAACCCTGAACTCAGGCCACAGATCCAAGGGCATTTCCCCACTCAGAAAAACATTATGTTGATAGGTCGCAATAGTCTGATAATCCTCGCCGTATCGGCCACACAAACAAAGGTAATTTGTCCCTTCATAACTAACTTGCCCCTCAAAAGATGGTGCAGCGACTAGATGATTAACACTTAGTTTCGTTCCATTTTGCTTAGAGAAAAAACCACGTGAAAATATATGTAGCATCTGCTCTGGATTTTCAAAATTTGTTTTCACAGCTTTTTTGCGCAAAAGAAATCGTTCCAACGTTTTTGTAGTGATTTGACAACGCTCATGATAGAACAGACGGTAAACCTGAATTTTCTGATCCAAGATAGTGACATACTCTAAATATTCAGCAGTATCTACTAACACGACATCAAACGGTTTGTCTACTTTTTTCTTCTTTTTTTTCCCGTTTTCCGCCTCAACTTCTCTATTTAAGATCCCGATATCTTCTGGCAATAAAGAGACGATGTCTTCTGGTTTGACAAATGTCCATTTTATATTACTAGGAATTTCATATTGCTCCTGCCAATTTTCATCAGCAATTTGCAAAACACTAATTTTTTTCATTTCCTTTTAATTCCTTTATGGTATTTTTCCACATATCGACAATCTCACCCCTTGTATACTGTTCAATCTTCTTGACTGAGTGAACTAGAGATTGATTCCAATGTTCTAAGTTTGTGAGGTAGTATAAGAGTGCCTCTTCAAAATCTGAAATATCATCTAGAATCCAACCATTTTCTCCATGCTTCACATAAGAAGAACTATACAAGTTAACCTGAGGGATCCCTCCACTAATGCCAGCGATTTGAGTCAACACATCAGCTGGAGTTCCCAAATCTAGTATAATACGAACGTACTTCAGAGCTTTAATCAAATCGATGTCGCTATGAATGGTCTCAATATCAATCCGTTCGCGAACAATCTCCTCTTCATCATCAAGAACTCGGTTCTCACCTCTCGCTCTTTTCTCTTTATCAACAAAAATCAATTCTTGTTCATATTCTGGCTTAAGAGTTCGATAGTTTTCTAGTACCTGTTTTATATAGGCCTCTCGGCCAAAATCCTGACTTTGTGTTCCAACCAGCAAGTCAATCCATTCATTTTTCAACATCATTTCAAACAAAGTCGTAAACACATATTGAATTTGATCTGCTGGTAGATTGTCGTAATTGACGTAAACAATTAACTCTTTTTTTCTTTGACTATGCCCTAGGTTTAGATGAGTATCATAAGGCGGAATCTCATAAAATCCCGGCAACTGTTCTAGATCCACATTAGCTGCTATCGTTTCAATTTTATTTAAACTATCAACAACGAAGAACGGCGTGTCTGTCAAATCCGTTAGCAGCTGCTCCTGGTTTGTGATTGGATAGCGATCTCCAAAAAAAGACAAGATAACATGATGGTTTTCCTTAATCTTTTGGAAAAAGTGATTGTGCTGTACATCTGACGAAATCACAATCGTATCATCCTTGGTTAGCGAAGAAGTTAGATACTGATCTAATTTTTCATTGATCAATTCTTCGATATCTTGGTAAACTTCTTTTGCAAATGTAGCCTGCGCCTCAGGGTTGATAAGTACTTGATGATTTTCTGTGCCCAAAAATTCCCTAAACTGCCATGTACCTTGTAAATTTAAATAATCTTGGTAGTAAGGTTGATCATTTTCAAAATAGATGATGCTTGAAACAAATCCACGATCATCAAAAATCAACTGATGATTTGTCTGTCCACCCTCAAAATAAGTAATATCAAAGAAATTACCTGTTTGTGAAAAGTTAATTTTAGCATAGTGTTCTTGATTTAAATATACCTCAATCATAAAAGGAGTATAGAAGAATTCTACTCCTTGAGGCCATTTAATATCTTCCAGACGAATTTTACGTACAGATACATCCGTCAGACCTTGTATGGTATCAAATAGATTCCATACAGTTTCTGGCAATATTCTTTGCTGATAAAGAAAGGTTCGAATATGTGGTGAATAGTTCAAAATCAGAGTGGTATTTGCCTCTCCTGATTGCTGAAACATTCGCAGCAAATTCACCGCATCATCAAACATCATATTTTTAGACACGTAATAGAAAGGCAGAGTGGTAGAATACCATTTCCGATCTTGTCTATACCAAGATGGTACAAAGTAAAACATATCCCTCTATTCTCCTTTAAATTCTAATTCTTTGTGGTAGTAAGTCCCAATTCTCAAGATACGTATTTCTTCATGCAAAGGCAAGAGCATACTGACTAAAATGATCAATGTACTTGGTATAGTCAAAAGCAAATTTGGAAGAGGTAGGAAGAAATTAATGAAATAGGGTAAACCAATAAAAACGATCAGGTAGAGTGCTCCTACATTAGATTGTAAGGAAATGTAATGTTTCAAAACTTTTAAAGTTGCTTTCCCAGGCTGGATATAATCTAGGTATTCTCCTTGACGTTGTAAACGTTTCGCTGTTTCTTCTGGTTCTAAGTTGATATAGGCAAATAAAATTGCAAGAAGATAGATAGCAAGCAAGTAAAAGGCTAAACTTAGGGGGTTTGTAAAGTCAAATAAACTACCAAAATTTTTTGTAAAACCATGTCCAAACCAGTCTAATACCAACTGAAGCAACATAATAACACTCGAGGCATACATAATAGGCATTCCCCCAGAGGGAAGAAATTTGATAGGGAGGTAAGATTTGCCATAGTAACGACTACTTAACATGACTCGATTTAGAGGCAAACGAATTTCAGCTCTCTCGCAGACCACGGCAATATAGCCCAAGATCAAAAATGAGATCGCCGCACCTACTAGAAAGGCTAATCCTTCTTTAGACAAAACAGATTGTCCTATCAATACCACTAATTGGTTAGCAAATTGTAGCAGAATTCCTGAAATAATAATAATTGTCTGCCCACCTACTCCCTTGCTAACATTCAAACTAGCCAACCAGATAATAACAAAGCCTCCTGCTACAACAGTTGCCAGTACAGCCATATTATAAATCCAATCATCTACAAGAAGCAAAAAGCGTCCATTTTCCGAACGAGCCGTGTACATAACAGCTATCCCCTGTAACACGGAAAAAATCAAAGTGAGAATCTTTTGCACAAAATCCGCTTTTTTCAATGACCAGGACTGGATATTCCAACTTTTATTCAAGTTGATGACCTGCCAAACGATCATCGTCGTAATCCAAGGACCTAGTCCCAGTGAAAACATGGAAATCTTAGAGACATCTACTCCTGCTAAGGAATACAAATAGGCCAAGGGATTTTGCTCAGTTATTTGTGAAAAACCTGTATTGCCATTGTATCCTGGAAGTAAAATATGGCGACCAAGTATATAGATCGCAATGATCAAAATTGTAAAAATTGCTCTTCGGAAAAAAATACTTGTTCGTTTCTGTTTCTTAAGACCGAAATGTTTCATCTGTCATCCTTTATTCTTTATATTTAGCAAGTCTTGCGATCATTTTCTAGCAATGTTCATTCACCATCGTAACAGCAAGACAACCCAAGAAAACAGGCTCATCCCACTGATAATCAAGATAGGATTAACTGGCTTACCATGATATTTCACCTACGAAATACAGGAGCACCTCATGAGTGTAAATCTACTTGGAGCTTCTCTTCTATCCTTGAATATTTTCATGTGAGAACACCTGTTCTTCCATTTTTTCTATTTGAACATTATCAAATGCATAAACGGATTTACTTAATCCTTAAAATTTTTATAAGTATATCAACTCTGTCACCATGATTAACATCTAAAAAACCACTCCCATACCAAATCTCTGAAAGGTAAGGAATTTTACGCTTTCTCATCTGATCATGATCCTTCTAAAGTTGAATGGATTTTATCCGATTTTTCTCATTAAAAAATCATTTATAAAAATTACCAGTGCCTACTATTGTAGCATATTTATCAATTATTTTCAAACACGACCTCTCTTTTTATAAGTGTGAAGGGCACTTTATGAATTTTGAGCAAAATCCATTTGGAATAGGATTGACTATTCTAAACATTTGTTTACTATTATAACTCAGACGAAAAAGACCAGAGCGTCACTCTGGCCTTTTCCTGTTCAATTTAGCTTGTAACTAAACTTAGTCTTCTTTTTTGCGAGTAGTAGCTGCAAGTCCTGCACCTAAGCCCAAGAGAGCCAATCCTGCTGCTAAAGCTGACATCTGAGACTCACTTCCTGTATTTGGAAGGTGACCTTTTTCAGTTTGTGTCACTTTTTCTTCTTGAGATTGTGCTCCTGTTTGAGTCAGTTGGTGCGCATCTGGATTGACAGGAACTTGTGGATTTGGTCCTTCTTGTGCTACAGCAGTTCCCACTTCCACAATGCGATCCTGCGATGCTAGCTTATCAAAGGTTTCCTTTACAGTGCGTTTCCCATTGTCCACTTCGATGAGATGAACACGTACACCTTTTTGGCCTTCTTGGATCACACGAGTTTGTCCTACTGGAAGTTTATCGTTCTTACGTTCCTGGACTTGGAAATCAACTTCCTTTTCTTCTACTAGTAGTTCTGGTTTGTGATGAACCAAATCTCTGACACCATCAAGTGGTTGAGCCGTACCACGTTTAGTTCCAACTTCCACGATACGATCTTGCGCAACTATCTTATCAAAGGTTTCTTTCGATGTACGCTTACCATTTTCGACTTCTACTAGGTGGACACGAACACCTTTTTGACCTTCTTGAAGAACACGACTTTCACCCACATAAAGTTTGTCAGTCTTACGTTCTTGAACTTGGAAATCAATTTCCTCTTCTTCCACTAGGAGCTCTGACTTGTGATGAACCAAATCTTTGACACCATCAAGCGGTTGAGCCGTACCACGTTTAGTTCCAACTAGAAGAATCCGGTTAACAGGAGCCTGAAGCACTTCACGGAGTTTCTCTTCACGAGTTCCGTCTGGACTAACAGATGTAAGAATGCGTTCCTTACCAACTTTTCCTTTTTGTTCTACACGGGTCTCACCTATATACAGCGTTGAATCCTTTTTCTCTACTGTCTTGTAGGCTAAATCTTTTTCAACAAATTCGAGTTTTGGAAGATCTTCTTGTACAGCAGCAACTGTCTTCTCAGAAACTGGTTTTTCTTTGACTAGTTGGATACGGTATTCCTTGACTTGTTTTCCACTTTCTGAAACGAGGCGAACAAGTACTGGAAGGCTATCATCGCCACTATCTACAACTGTTGAAGCTGCTTGGTCTGTTTCTTCAACTGAAACTTTTGGACGTTGACCTTTATAGGTAATTTGATAGTCTTGACGATTTTCAGCGAAATCAGGAAGTTCTTTTCCATCTACAAGAATCTTCGATGCAGTGCTTTCTTGAGGCAATTCGCTTGGTGCAAGGAAGGTCATCTCAATCATCGCAACACCACTCTTATCAGCCTTGCGCTCCATACGCCATCTCATGGCTTTTGCTTTGACTGCTTTAAATGTTACGTTGATTTCATCACCAGCTTCAATGTCTTTATCAGCGCGATAAGGAACAGCTTCCCAATTTTCTGGATTGTTGAATGGATGGCCTGATTCATAGGCTTGGTAGTTTGAATAGTAGGTTGGCACTTCAAACTCTGGACCGACATAGCGTTCTAAAACGAGTTTAGACGGTGCATCCGTACCACTATCTGCAAAGAAGTGAAGTTTGGCTTGCGCAACAGTCCGTTCTACAATCTTGCCATTTTCACGGAAGATTACACCTGCTGATACTTCTGGTTTAGAAGATGGTGTTGGAGACCAGTTTGTCCAACGACGATTTTCATTGTGATCTCCATCATTGATATAGTCTACACGGTCATGTGAACTTGGATCAATATCATTAGTTGCAGAAGCAAAGGCTTGGTTACTATTTTCATCATACTCTGGGTTATTTGAGAGAGCTTCGCCTAGTTTGTCTGTCACTCGTACAGTGAAATCCGCAACGAGGTCACTACCAAGGACACGACCTCGAACAGTAAATTGACCTGCTTTTGTCAGATTTTCTGCTGGAACTTTTTCCCATTCAACTGCCAAGTCTTTTGCCTCATAGCCATCTTTACCTGTGAAGTAAACAGGAACCTTAGTTGGTAATTCAAGTGGTTGCCCTAGTTGCAACAAGCGAGCTTGTTTGACCGCAGCAACTGGTTTACGAGAGAGCAAGTCTTTATTGCTTGTAAAGTGTAGACGGTATTCTCCTAGGATGTCGCCATTTTCAGCTTTCGCGATGACACGAACCGGCTCACCTTCACGAACGCTTGGAACGACGGTAGCGAGACCATTGTTGCTAACACTTGCTGTTACTGCAGGAACTTTGCCATCTACAGACTCAAGATAGTAGTCTGTCAAATCAGGATTGAAGTTTGCTAAGTCTTTACCGTCAACTTGGATTCTTGTTTGTCCTTGTTTGGCTGCCGCAACTTGTTTCGCAAAGATTTGTACCTCTGTGATAGATGTTCCTTTCTTACTATCAAGTCGAACCATACGAATGCGAACCGCATAGGTCTCAACTTTATCAAAGCTAAAGTGGTTCATTTCTCCAGCCTTGAGTTGAGCTGGGGCTTTTAGATTGGTAACTGGTTTCCAGTTGGCTGGATCGTTAAATACGTGGTTTTCCTCACCTACAAAGCTAGGGTTTTTAGGTGCTGTCGGAACGATTTTACCGACATAATACTCAATCACATAAGACTTCGGTGCACCGACTCCATGGTCTTCGTGGAATCCGACACTTAGATTATCAACGGAACGTTTGCTCAAGATACCTGAATCTCCAAATAGAACACCGACTGAAGCTTCTGGATTACTACGGTTCCAGTTTGTCCAACGGTTGGCTGGGCGGTCATTAAAGGAGATCAATTTATCGTTGACGTTTGAAACAGGGTCGCTCGGATTTGAGTCTGAAGCAAAGGCAAGTGGCAATTCTGAACCGGTCCATTGGTCAGAAATGTTTGCACCTTGCTCAGTTTGAGCCGATACGCGAACATGGAGTTTAGTTGTTAATTGCGTACCTTCTAGGCGACCATTAACCGTAAAGACACCTTCCTTGGCGTATTGGTCTGGATGGATCGCGTCCCAAGTAACCTTAGCAGATGAAACGTGACCATTTGAATCGTAGGTGCGAACACTTTCTGGTAATTGTGGCGCTTCTGCGATTGGTGTTGTCACACTAACTTCTTCAACTGAAACGATACCTTCTACAGAGACTTTGGCACGCGCTTCAAGGTCAAGGCCTTCAACTTTACCTAGCACTTCAAAGGTTTGATAATGGTCTAGTTTTTCTTTTGGAATAGCTTGCCATGTGACTTTATGAGTTTTAGGGAAACCTTTGTCATACTCAACAGTTACTGTTGATGGAAGAGTAGGTTCTTGATGCAAGTCTGTTACTACGTTTACTGGACGGATAGATTGGGCAACCTTCTTCTCAGTGTTGGCTTGGATAGCGAGTTCAACTTGACCTTTAGTCCCCTCATATTCTGCTTTGAGTGTGACTGTTCCTGGTTTATGTAACTCAAGCATTCCTTTACGAACTGCGACTTCCCCTTCACCGCTTGTAGAGAAGGTCACTTTATCAGCTGGTAAAACTGCTTGCGTTCCGTCCTGATAATGAGCCCGAACAGACAATTTGACTGTTTGGTCTTCTTTGAGACCGTCAGCTTGCTCTACTTGTAAGCTCAAGTGGTCAATTTTCGGTGCTTCTTCAAGGAACTGAATTGCATAAGTTTGAAGAGAGGCACCATCATTTGGTTGAACAAAGATGCTCGCACGCATGCCGTTTGCTGCGCTTGCTTGCACCACTGTAACAGCTGCATTTTCAGCACTTGCTGCGACTTCTGGCAATTGGGCACCATAAGCAAGAGTGCGGTATTGCATTGGGTGTCGACTAGTAAGTTCTGTGACAGCTTCACCACCAACAGTTACAGTTGGCACTATAGGTGCTGCAGGATTGCCTTCTTCTACTACAAGAGTAGCATGAACGGTTTCGCCTCCCAGTTGACCAGTCATTGGAATACGTGATCCAGCAACTGACAGTTTAGCTTTATCTGCTTCCGCAATCTCCCACTTATCAACTTCGTATTCTTGTACGCTTCCATCCGTAACGGCAATAGAAACATATTTGTCAACAGCACTCAAGTCTGTTCCTGGAGCAACACGTTTAACAGTTGGTAGTTCTTTCGCAATTGCTAGAACCTCGACACGAGCCTCTACCTCACGTCCATCTGCCATACCTTTAACAGTCACAACTCCAGCTTGGCTTACATCTACAGGAGACCATGTTACTGGACGTTTTTCACGACTGCCATCACTGTAGACAAAAGCGACGGTCTTCGGCATTTTTGGTTCTTTCTCGATAACAGTACGTACTTTTGGTACCTCTGTTCCTAGAACTGTCTTTTCTTGTCCTTCTTTCTTACCAGTAAAGACTGTTACTTGACCAGATTTCAAGAGATCCGAATGAGCTGTCAGCGTGAATTTACCTGCTTGTTCAGTTGATTTGACAATAGCAACCCCTTTACCGTTAAAGGCTCTGCGAATCCAAGAACCATCTGCTTGTGCCTTATAGCGTTCACGACTGGCTTGTTCCCCATTATCGACACCGACCAGTTGACCTTGTCCGTGCAATTGGAAGCGAACCAGATTATTGGCAGTTGGTACTACATTTCCTTGACTGTCAACGATTTCGTAGTAGATGTATGTCAAGTCTTTTCCATCTGCTGCGATTGCATGTTCTTCCTTGATGAGTCGAACACCTGCTGGTTGGCCTGCAGTAGTAATCTTGTCACGTGCAATTTCTTTTCCAGCTTCATCTCGTGCTACAGCTTCCAGAGTACCTGGTTGGTAAGCAACCTTCCACTCGAGGTAGAGTTCCTTAGCATTGGCACCTTCTTGGTAGGTACGGCCATCGCTGGTTTGTTTTTTATTGAAGGTCTTAACTCCGAGAGATTGACCGTTCAAGAACAATTCTACGCTTGCAGCGTTAGAGTATGCGCGAACTGGGATTTTTCCGTCTGCATCAGCCACATTCGCTTTTAAAGTAGGGTTTTCCCAGTTCCAGTGAGGAAGAAGGTGAACCATTGGTTTCTTCTTAGCAGAAACCCATTGGCTTTGGTAGAGATAGAAGTCATGTTTTGGAATACCAGCTGTATCTACGATTCCAAAATAAGAGCTCTTAACGGGAGTTTGGTTTTGGTTGTGCCATGGTGTAGGCTCACCGATATAGTCCGTACCTGTCCAGATAAACTGTCCAGCATAGCCAGCGTTGTCACGGTCAAAAGTCCATGAATCTGTTGCCGTTTTACCCCAGCCAACTCGGTCATTACCATAGTCAGACTGTTCGTAATTACGTTCAGGTCCGTTACTATGTTTCAATTCACTTTCAGGACGATAATAGCTGCCACGTGTACGGGTTGCTGAAGATGTTTCTGAACCGTAAATCAACCATTTTGGATGTTTCGCACGAAGTTTCTTGTAGTTGTCTTCTGAGTAGTTGAAACCAACTGCATCAAGTTCTTCGGCAATCTTCTCATGACCACCACTACCATCTCCAAAGCGGAACTTATCTGCTCCCATGGTAACATAACGAGTCTTATCAACATCTTTAATCACTTTTACTAAGCGTTTAACCGTTGCAAGTGAGTGTGCATCACCGTTGGCTTCACCGATTTCATTCCCGATAGACCACATGAAGACAGCTGGGTTATTTTTGTCTCTTTCGACCATGGTACGAAGATCGTAGTCAGACCATTTTTCACCTTTTCTAGCTTCTGGGTGAGTGGCATCTTTTTCAAAGAAACGTCCGTAATCATAAGGTTTTTTGCCATTATACCAGGTATCAAAGGCCTCTTCCTGAACAAGCAAACCAAGTTCTGCTGCGATTTGCAAGGTCTGTGGACTTGCAGGGTTATGAGTTGTACGGATGGAGTTAACGCCCATCTCCTTCATTTGTTTGAGACGACGGTATTCTGCTTTATAATTTTCTTCTGCTCCAAGCGCTCCGTGGTCATGGTGCAAGGAAACACCATGGAATTTAATGCGTTCACCATTCAAAGAGAAACCTTCATTTGGAGTCCAGTGATAGTAACGGTAACCAAACAAATCTTTCTTAGCATCAACCAACTGACCGTCACGGTAAACACGCGTAACCAGTTCATACAAGGCAGGTTTGTCATTCAAAACTGTCCAGAGTTTTGGTCTTTCCACTTCTAAAATCGCATCAAGACTTGTTGATTCATGTGCCTTCAAGGTACGACTCGCTGTACGAACCAAGCCCGTTACAGCCTGACCACCACGTTCAACGATTTGATATTCTGCCACCAGTTCATGGTCTTTATCATCTGTATTGATGATTTTGCTGGCTACATGAGTTTCAACCTTGCCATGTTGCTGTTGTTCCAGTTTTGGCGTTAAGATGGTTGTTCCATTTTTCTCAACATGAACTTTATCTGTCATTTGCAAGGTCACATCACGATAGATACCACTACCTGAGTACCAACGGCTACTTGGTTGTTTGTTGACTGCATGGACAGCAATCACATTCTCACGACCATCTTTGTGAAGGTATTTGGTAATATCATATGAGAACTGGTTATAACCATTTGGATAATGCCCCACTAACTGGCCATTGACATAGACTTGAGAGTCCATGTAGACGCCATCAAAGGTCACACGAACATTTTTCTTGAGATCTTTTTCATCAAGTTTAAAGGTCTTGCGATACCAAGCTTCACCACCATTGAGCTGTCCACCTTCGTTTTGGGCAGGTGATTGATGGTCAAAGTCGTTAAAGATACTCCAGTCGTGTGGAAGATCCAATTTTTGCCATGTTGATACATCGGCATCTGACTTCACAGCTTCTTTAGGATTCGCATTGAGTTTAAAGTGCCAATTTTGATTAAAATCTACTTTTCTATCTTCAATCATTTGATTCACTTCTTCATTTGTCACAGCTTTCAAATCTTCCTTGACAGGCTTTTCTTGACTTGAAGCTTGGGATTCTACCTTTGGAGCTGTTTCTTCAGGTTTTAGAGATGCTTTCTCCTCTTTTGGAGCTACAGTTTCATCTTCTTTCTTCTCTGGTTTGCTTGCTTCAATTGGAGCAGCTTGACTTTGATCGACACTTGCAGCATCCTTGTGCTCTGCTACAGCTTGATCCTCTTTTTCCTCTAATGCTGGACTTTCTACAGTGTGAGTAATAGGAGTTTCATCCGCGAAAACTGGTGATTCTCCAATGGTACTTCCTCCAAATAGAACCGCACAGGTTCCAATCATGACAGAGCAAGCTCCTACAGCAAACTTACGAATACTGTAGATTCTTTTACGATTCCAATGGCCTTTTTCCATAAAATCCTCCTTTAGCAACCGCTTTCATTTATTTGTGAGCGCATTACTTTTTTCATAGCCTTTTACCCTTATTTTATAAAACAATATAAGAAACTTCAATACTGGCAGCATAAAAATCATACTTTTGATTCTTTTTTCTATAATTTGTAGAAAAGTTTAAAAATCTGAATGTAGATTTAGTGAATGGTTTTACTAAAAAAGGCGGTGGGACAGAAATCGATAGACAAAGTCTCGATTTCGTAGTCCCAGCCTCGCGAGGATGATTAGGAGCTTTTTGGAGTCTGAAAGACGAACAAAAAGTTCAATCAGCTACCGCGTCAAAGTTTGATTGCTAAAAAAAGTGAGGTCGGGATCTTTTGTCCCAACCTCTTTTACGGACTATCAAACTGATATTTCCTTATAGATTATTGACTAGATTTCCCCTTTTCCAAAAGATTGACCATCTCATTTTTACGCTCTTCTAGCTCGGCAATTTGCTGGAGTAAAAGTCCTGTAAAATCACATTCAAGCTCTTCAGTTTCGCTACTATTATACCAATCTAGAGCTACATTATGATTGTCCTTATCAAAGCAAAAAATCACATCTCCATCCCCGATGATAGACAGAAATGGAATATAATCCACAAAGCCCAGAGCGTGTAATTCCTTGGTTTTAAGTCGAATGTCTAAGAAGTCTGGGATGCCATTTGCAATTCCCAAGACCTTAATACCTCGACAGAAGGTCCAAAATGGTGCTACATCGTAAGCCTTAGCTCTTGGCCTTAGCTCTTCTCTGACTTCCATGTCCTCAGACACACGGTCCCAAGGCATGACACGACGGCAATCAGGGTCTGGTCCACCAATTAGTGCTAGCTCTGTTCCGTAATAGATACAAGGAGTCCCTTTTTGAAGGTAGAGGAAGGTTAAAGCAGCCTTAACATGTTGGAGATTTCCTTTGGCAGTTGTAAGAATACGCTCTGTATCGTGAGAATCCAGGAGATTTAACATAACCTCTGAGATTTGTTGCTTGTAGTACATTGACTAGCTATTGATTTCTGAAATGAACTGCTCTGTCTTTTTATGCTGACGCAAGAAATAATCCTTGATACTTTCAGAGAGCGGGTAGTTCATGACTGCATGGAACTCATCTCCTTTTAGCCAAGGCTGAGACGTATGCCAGATTTCACCTGAAATATACAAATCAGGCTTTTTAGCGAGAACTGCCTTTCTAAAATCTTTCCAGAACTGATGGTCAATTTCATTGGCAACGTCCAAGCGCCAAGCTTCGATATCAAAATTCTCAATCCAGTAAGTTGCAACACTGAGAAGATAGTCTTTGACTTCAGGATTTGCTGTATTTAACTTAGGCATATAGCTAGCAAAGGCAAAGGTATGATAAGGGAGTTCTCTTGGATTCTGAAGTTTATCCTCTGTAATTGGAAACTCTTGAATATGGAACCAATCTTTATAAGGGGGATTTTCTCCATTTTTTAGAACATCCTGCCATTGGGCAGACTGGTAGCCGATATGATTGAAAACAGCATCTAGCATAATCTTAATGCAACGTTTATGAGCTTCCTCGACTAAATTAGCAAAGACTTCTTTGTCTCCAAAGTGACGGTCAATTTCAAAATAATCCGTCGTATCGTACTTGTGATTGGTCGTTGCTTCAAAAATCGGACATAGATAAAGTCCAGTGATTCCCAAATCTTTTAGATAGTCTAGATGGTCGATAATCCCTTGTAAATCTCCACCAAAAAAGTCATCCCTATTAGGTGCAATGGCAGCATCCCACTCTCGAGCTCCATCTGGAGTCAAATTAGGATTTCCATTAGCAAATCGTTCTGGGAAAATCTGGTACCAAACGGTATTTGAAACCCAGCTAGGAACCTGACATCCGTCGATTTCATGAATATAGGGAAGCTTAAAGCCATTTCCTTCCGCATCCAAGTTTTCTTGAGTATGTTCCACACAACCCTTATCACCGTAGAAAATACCCTGACCTTCCTCATCAAGGAGTTCAAAGAGATACTGAATCCGTGCAAAATCAACCGATACTGTAACCTGCCAATAATCAAATAAAGCATCCGAGGTTGCTTTAGTCATTTCTTTCTTGGCTTCATACTTATCCTCGATGAAGATAAAGGGATCTCCATAATGTAAAATGACCTGCTGGACATCATTTTTCTTGGTTCTGATTCGGATATGTAGCTGACCTTCTTTGTAAAGATAAGCATACTCTGATTCTTGTCTATGATAAATGGCTGTTAATTCCATATTTTGTCTCCTAAATAATTATCATCAACAAAAACGCAAACGTTTTCACAATTGCTATTTCTAGTATACTATTTTAAGATTCGATTTGCAATACTTGGTCAAATTTGACAAGAAAACAGCTCAAAATAAATACTGTAGACTAATCAAAAAATATCAGCACCTATCTATAAAAAGCTCCCAAACTCAGCCTCACAGCCTAGTCAATCCGACAAAGGGCAAGTTCTTTTAATCCTCTGTCGTACAGGAAGGTTAAACAAAAGTTGTCTGTTATATTTTGAAGCTTGTGTTTACTCATTCCTCTAGGCAAGGCTATATCGCACAATTCTCTCGTCGCCAGAGAAAATAGCTTTTGCTTGCCCCTCCAATCATCATTCTTAAATAGGGGGCTCAGGATAATATAAGGCGAATCCGTAAAAATTCCATTGACACCAGCTTTTTTACCTAAAGCCTTTAAATGTTCAGATTCTAATAACTTTTCGATAATACGACCATCACTAGAGATTTTAACAAGAGCATAATAGTCCATGCCCCATTTATTGACAGAGGTTTGAGTTTCTCCAGAGCTAAAGGCATAGAGCTCTTGCTTCCAAGATTTCATACTATCGATTTTAGGATAAAAACTTGAGTTCGTGTCGTGGTGATTTAACTCTTTTTTATCAATATGCGAATAAGTGGTCCACTTCGCCTGCTTTTTCTCTCGATCAAATTCTAAAAGGGCAAAGTTTCTTGCCTGATTTGTATAAACTTGATTTTCAAAACACACGGGTATCTGGTCGCTATCTGATACGATTTGAAAATATCTCTCTTGTGCCTTTTTAGGAAGTATACTTTGCGGATCCTTTATGGCAATGATTTCTGGATTAGAAAAATCACCAGTGTAATAGACTATTTCCTTGCCAGCCTTGATGATGCCAATATTTTGTCCATCTGTAAAGAGTAGAGGCTCTTCCTCCCAAACATGGTCACAATACCAAGCATCTATCTCCTTCATACCCAAAGGTGATACTTCAAGCAGACAGTAGAGATTGAAAGCTTCCTTCTCACTGGTCAAGACAAAGGCTCTACCATCATGTAACATGACAGAATTGAAAACACTATTGTAGTCCTTGTCTAGTTCCCATTTATTCAATAGACTTAACTTTAACTTCCCCATTTTCTCTCTCCTAATCCATCACCACTCGTTGATGGCAAATAGAATGGCTGATCTAATATTTCTTAGCAATTGATCTGAAAGTTCATCGTATACTTGACCCAGTCCCTTATCTTGTGCCAGCCATCCAGGTTCATCATTCCAGGAGCCCATTCCTCCAAAAACATCCGCTGAGCTTGCAGCTCTAAATATGCTTAGATGTTGCAGTGGAATTTGAGGTTCTGCCAGTCCTTTACCAGATTCTGGGTCTAGCAAAAAGTTTCTAGCAGATTGAAAGACTTTGGCAAAGTTGTCACATTCAATTTTAATTGCTAGATTTTCTATACGAGCCAATACGTCCTCAAATTCTTCCATATTATTTTCATAGTGGGGAATGTCTTGAGAAGACCTTTCCCATTCATACTCGGTGTAGGTAACATCCCAGCCTCTGCCTGGGGAAGCAGATTTCCAATTTGGTAGGAAATAACTTGCCTTCCCATCTTTATAAAAACAGAGAATTGAACTCTGTGTTGTATTAGAGAAGCCTAAAATACCTCTGTCTTCAACTAAAATAGGACAAAATAATTGTAAGTCCTTCAAACCTTTTTCCTTAAGATTTTCAAACCAATCAGATACAGAAAGTTCTGTAGCTTCCCCATTTTTTGACGGCAAAATTTGAAAGTTCAATTTATTTGTATATTTTTCAGGCTTATAGCATATTTCTTTAGCATTTTTTAAAGCCTTCCTAGCTGCTGCCACGATACAGGCTATTTGGTACATTTGTCCATTCATATGATCTCATCCATTATCCCTTCAATCAGATTTGTAAGGCTTTCTGCCACATAGATAATTTCATCAGGATCATGGATGTAGCAAATAACCTGACCTTCCTGAGCCTCCTGGTCTGGATCAAAATCCAGCATAAGATAACAAGAGTCACAATACTGAGCAAAAGGAAGCCATTTTTTATTAAAAAGATAGGGCTTAATTCTACTATCATGCATGTTTTCTAGGTCTTGACTAGAAAAATAGTCGGGAAATTCGGTTAACAGAGCATCTCTATTTTGAAAGTATTTTTTACAAGTCTCAATTTCCTGTAGACTCATGAGAGAAAAAGTCAAATCTCTCTGGTCAATTACACAAGGTAAAATAGAGAGGTATTTACTCCCATTTTTATAGCTATAAAGCTCTTTGAAGTCACTAAGTAGACGAATGCCAAATATTTCCTCAAAGGCTTGAAGCTCTTCCTCAGAAGCACCAGAAATGCCCTGATAATCTTCCAGATATCCTTCCTCTACAGGATCATCCAAATCCCAGTCTTCAAAACACTCACAAATATAAGTTTCTATTTTTTTAACTTGGTCAATTAGTTGCATCATTTCACCATGATTTCTTTATTTTATCTGTCTTCCAATGCTTTTTACCGCTTATAACTTGTTTTTTCTAGGAGAAGGGGTTCAGGATTTTGCTTAATCCAAGCAATAGCTAGCTGACACAGGCGGTCTAGGCGAGGCTCGTCATCAAAATCTTTCCCATGAACTTGAGCAATAAGCTCTTTAGTCTCTTCTAATTCTTGATCTGAAAGGGGGATTCCTAGAGACAAGTATTGAGGGAGAGCTTGAAGCATTTTTCTATAGTCCCTGTCCCAGTTGACTCCACCATTGCGATCCAGTTCATCTCGAACTCGACCTGGTATACGAATAACTTCTCCCTGAACAGTTTTGGCTGCTCCACTTGAAGGAATCAAGAAAGACCATAGTTCCTCATATTGCTCCTCCCAGCTACCTTCTTTTACGAGAATCGGAGAAACTCCATCGTGGGTTATTCGTTTGGCTACCGGCTTGACATCAAACAAAGCATAAAGTTTTTCTAGACCCTGATCTGCTGCTTCTAGATAGTCGGGATTGATCCCTTCTCTATGAAATTCAAAATCTTTACCGATATTTTCGACCTTTTCTTTCATAGCAGATGTTTTCTTAGCACCTGCATACAACAGCATAGAGGCAATTTCAGCTGTTTGGGCAATATAGATTCCCCGACAGACAGTGAGAACGGAGTCTAGTGGAGTCTGTCCCCTATCATTTTTAGGGTTAACATTTGCTCCCTTTTCTATGAGAAGTGCAACGGTCTTAGGATGAAAAAACTCAGCTGCCATATGCAGAGGTGTATTTCCATAAGTATTGCTTTTTTCAATATCTGCCCCCAATTCGAGCAAGAGTTTTACAGTCTCTCTTCCCATGGTTGCCTGACGGTACAAAGGAGTCGCTCCATAATAATCAGGGATATTGATATCCAAGCCCTGTTCGACAAGCCAGATAACCAATTCATCCGGGACTCCTCCCATATGCAGAGGTGTACATAAGCTAAATCTTCCATCATGAGCGGTTAATTCACAACGGTCATAGACTGCTTTAAGGGCTTCAATATTTCCTTCATCCATTAAATCCTTAAACTCTTTTGGTAATGTAACTCTTTTCTTTGCCATTTTTAGTTCCTTTCTTCTGATTCAGCATCTAGGGCAAGCCAATGAAGTTTGTCAACCGTTTTCAAAGTCAGGACTTGTCCATCATAATCATTTTTCAACTCAAGACCGTTTTGCTCAATAGATATATGATTGTACCAGTAGTCTAGGCTGGCGTATTCCCCCGTATGAATGTTGATGAGCATACTCGTTATGGGATTCCAAGTCCCTTTCTTAACTGTTTCTGCTAAGAGGTAGTAAGCATCTAAAAATATGAGATTTCTCCCATAGATCCAAAAGGGCAGATCAAGCCCCAACAAAGGCAACCTGGCAGAAAAAATCTCATCACCGTGTGGTGGAACGGTTTCATAATGAAATTCTATCTCACTGCCATAATAGGCAATCAGGGCTCCCTGACATCCGATATTTTGAGGAATCCCTTCCTCAGCTACAATAAATTCCATGACCTGCTCCTTCTATTTTCAATCATAAAACCCGACCAGACTCTGCCAAAATATCAAACTGGACGCATGACCTATTCTAGTCATCAAGTGGATGAAGTCACTTTCACAACCCTTCCAAACTGCAGATTGGGCCGTTCCCATGGCTCTAACAAATGCTAGAAAATCTGGTGTCAGCCATATTTTTTCATCATAGTTCATCTCTGCATCAAGAGCATAGACCGCCCCAGATTGACAATCCAGCAAAATAGTGTAGGGATCTCCATTTGCAATGATGATCAAGCCTCTTTCTTGTAGAGTCGAGTAATCGTGGTATTCCAAATTGCGATTGATCAGCCAAGTAAGACTAGTGTCGTCCCCATATCCAAACTGGTAACTTAAAAAACCGACCTGCCCCCAGTTATAGGCCAAAATATACTTCCTAAAAATCGGATCCAAATCTTGTATTTGCAGTTGTTTTTTCAAACGATCCAGTTCAGACACAGGCACTTCAGTATGGCTCGGGACAATTCCTTCTCTTATCTCAGGGTCAAGCCCTTGCATTGCTTCCTCAATAATGGAAATAATTTGGTCAATTGTCAATAATTCCATTGTCAACCTCCGGCTATACATAGGGCATTATCTAGGGTAAGCTAGCTGGTTTGGGACTTCATTTATCTAATGAACTTTCTTATCTCAATTATACTCCAAAACTATCAAATAGAGATAAACTACCAGTATTTTCAGGGATTATTTTTGATCAACAACTCCTCCTTATTAAAGCAAAAAGCCATTCCTCAAGGGAACAGCTTTCTCACTTATAATTAAAGATTCCCCCTGCCAACTTATCAGCTAGTTTAGGAAAGAGGCTATAAAATTTGTGGGCTAAATTGAGCAAAAGTGGAAGATTGAGTTCTCGTTTGTTTTTTCCTATGGTCTTGACGATTTTTTTAGCAACCACATCTGGTTCTAAGAGAAATCGATCAACAGACTTGAGGTAGCTGCCATCTGGGTCTGCCTGGTCAAAAAATCCTGTTCGGATTGGACCTGGATTGACTGTTGTTACATAAACACCATAGGGCATAAGTTCGAGGCGCAGAGCGTTTGAAAATCCAATCGCTGCAAACTTTGTCGCTGAGTAGAGACTGGACTTGCTAGTCGCTATCAAACCTGCCATGCTGACGATATTGATGATATGCCCTTTTCCCCTCTCCTTCATACGAGCCGCAAGACGACGAGACAGATTCATCAGAGCAAAGGTATTGACCTCAAACATCTGGTGAATGTCTTGATTAGAAATCTGATCAAAGTCTTCAAAAATTCCATAGCCAGCATTGTTGATTAAGACATCAATTTTACCATAACGGAGATAGAGGTCAGCTACCAGATCTTCTAGGATCGAGTCATCAGTAATATCGATTTCAATCAATTCTACATGGGGATGATTTCCATATAGCTCCGACAGTTTTTCCTTGTTTCTACCTAGTAAGATGAGTTGGTCATCTGGCAAGAGTTTGACTATTTCTTGAGCTAGGTCACCGCTAGCCCCTGTAATGAGAATAGTAGACATACTTATCCTTTCAATAACTGCTAGATTTCCACTTCTTCCAAGTCTTTAACCACGTGGACATTTTCAAAAACAGTTGCCGCATCTTTCTTGAGCTGACTGATATCTTTTGAAAGGAAACGAGCACTGATATGATTGAGCAAGAGGCGCTTGGCTCCTGCTTCTGCTGCTACTTGCGCAGCCTGCATATTGGTTGAGTGACCATGGTTACGGGCAATTTTCTCATCGCCCTTTCCATAAGTTGACTCATGGACCAGGACATCAGCATTGACGCCTAGACGCACACTGGCATTGGTTTTTCGGGTGTCTCCAAGAATAGTAACTACCTTGCCAGGTCGTGGTGCTGAGATATAGTCAGCTGCCTTGATTTCAGTTCCGTCTTCGAGAACAACATCCTGACCGCTTTTGATTTTTCCAAAAAGCGGGCCAAATGGCACACCTGCAGCTTTGAGTTTTTCAGCATTCAAGGTACCTTCTAGGTCCTTTTGCATAACGCGATAGCCAACACAGAAAATAGTGTGGTCCAACTCCTCTGCATATACAGTAAATTTATCGGTCTCAAGGATTCTCCCTAGAGAATCTTGGTCAAACTCATGAAAATGAATTTTATAAGGCAGGCGAGAACCTGATACACGAAGACTAGTCAAGACGAAAGACTTGATTCCTTGGGGACCATAGATTTCCAAATCTGTCTGCTCTTCATTGGCCTGAAAAGCACGGCTAGAGAGAAATCCTGGCAAGCCAAAGATGTGGTCTCCATGCAGGTGGGTGATAAAGATTTTGCTGACCTTCCGTGGTCGAATCGTGGTTTCCAGAATGCGATTTTGCGTTCCTTCTCCACAGTCAAAGAGCCAAACTTCGTTAATCTCGTCCAAGAGTTTCAGGGCGAGACTAGAGACGTTGCGGGCTTTAGAGGGCTGACCAGCCCCTGTTCCTAAAAATTGAATATCCATTCGATACTTTCTAATTAATCAATATATAACATGGCTGTGCGGTTTTCCGATCGGAAATAGCGCTTGCCAGAAAAAGCAGCAGCTTCTTGCAGTAAATCCTCTTGGCTGTAGCCTTTGAGACGCTTGCGACCATCTACTAAACTTTCCAAATCTGTCAAGGCTGTGAGATTTTTGACACTAACAACTTCCTCATCTCCGACAGCTTTCATGTAAATCTTTCCAGACTCTTCAAAGACGAGTTGATGGGGGAAAATTTGCGCAATCTCAAAAAGCAAGTTATCTGTGATTGCTTCCTCAGCTTCTGAGAAAATGCGACAAAGTCCCTCCCTCTCATAGCAAAAACCAAAAGATTTGCCAGATAAATTAAGCCGAATAAAAGGCTTGTTTTCAAAGGTGAAACTTGGCTCAGCATTGTAGAGGTTCAGTTCCTGACTGAGTTCTGCAAAATAATCCGTCGCAGCTTGAGGACTCTTTTTCTGGTAGAGTTCAGCAAAGTAAGCATTGACTACACTCGGAGGAGGGGTGATAAGTGCCAACTGCTCTTGTTCTGTTTTGCCAGCTAGAAGCTGATCCAGATAGACCTTATCCAGACTTGTATAACCCCCATACTTTAGAGCCAAGGTTTTAATATCAGTCATAAAATTCCTCTAACCTCCATTTATTTTTCTCAGAAATGTAGCCTGTAATCACTTCACCGTCATCTTGATAGTCGCGCTCTTCAAGAATCGCTACACTTTCCAAATCATGAATCTTATAGGACTTAGAAAAGGGCACGCGCAGGGTAAAGGGTTCGAAAATATCCTTGATTTTCTCTAAAAATAAAGCCTGCAACTGTTCTCGACTATCTTTAGACTTAGCTGAAATCAATGCATACGGCGTTTGAGTAGGCGTGAAATCCTCCACCAAATCCGCTTTATTGTAAAGAGTCAGGCGAGGAATATCCTCCATGTTCAGGTCTTTCATGATGGACAGGACTGTTTTTTCATGTTCCTCGTGATAAGAATTGCTGGCATCGATGACATGAACCAGAAGATCCACATGCTTGCTTTCTTCCAAAGTCGACTTGAAACTAGACACTAACTCTGTCGGCAAGTCTTGAATAAATCCAACAGTGTCCGTTAAAGTCACTTGAAGATTGCCCCCCAGATGGATACTCTTTGTCGTCGCATCCAGAGTCGCAAAGAGCTCGTCTGCTTCATACTGGGTCTTACTGGTCAAGGTGTTCATGATAGTTGATTTCCCAGCATTGGTGTAGCCAATCAAACCAATCTTAAAGGTGCTTGACTCCAGACGTTTTTCTCTGACTGTCGCCCGATTTTTCTCCACCACTTTAAGCTGACGCTCGATATCTGTGATTTGATTGCGAACACTACGACGGTTCAGTTCCAGCTGACTTTCACCAGGTCCACGGGAACCAATTCCCCCTGCCTGACGGCTGAGCATAATCCCCTGACCAACCAAGCGAGGTAAGAGATACTTGAGCTGAGCCAAATGCACTTGGAGTTTCCCTTCATGGCTTCGAGCCCGCATGGCAAAGATATCCAGAATCAACTGCATACGGTCAATAACCTTGACCCCTAGAACTTCTTCTAAATTGACATTTTGCCGTGGAGTCAGACGGTTGTTGACAATGACAGTATTAATCTCTTCTGCATCCACCATGAGCGCAATTTCTTCCAACTTACCAGAACCGACGAAGGTCTTGGAGTCATACTTTTCACGTTTTTGCCTGTAGCTGTCCACAACGACTGCCTCAGCTGTCTTAGCCAGGCTGGCCAATTCTTCCATGGAGAGGTCAAAATTGTCCATTCCCTGCAGTTCTACACCAATGAGTAGGACCCGTTCCTCTTTTTTCTCCGTTTCAATCATCTAAAAACTCCTCTATCTGGCTTAAAATACGGTCCTGAACTCCACGCTCTCCTATCTGATAAAAGGTAACCTGCATGCGATTACGGAACCAGGTCAACTGACGCTTGGCAAAACGACGAGTCGCCTGCTTGAGACTCTCACTAGCTTCATCCAAAGTTTGCTCCCCGCGGAAATAAGGAAAGAGTTCCTTGTAGCCAATGCCTTTAGCTGCCTGTACATCTGGATAGTGCTCAAAGAGCCACTTGGCTTCATCCAATAATCCAGCCTCAAACATCAAATCCACACGATGGTTAATCCGTTCATAAAGCTGACTGCGTTCATCATCCAAGCAAATAATCAGTGGTTCATAAGGACTTTCCTGATTTTCCAAATCCTGACCAAAATGGGCAATCTCCAAGGCACGCATGGCACGACGACGGTTAAACTGGGGAATTTCAAGACCTGCTTGCTCCACAAGATGGGCTAATTCTTCATCTGAATAAGGCTCTAAACTAGCTCGATAGGCTAAAATCTCCTCATGGGGCGTCTCTCCACCCAGATGGTAGCCTTCCAGCAAGCTCTGGATATAAAGCCCTGTTCCACCAGCAATAATAGCTAGTTTTCCTCGACTTTGAATGTCCTCTATAGCCTTTTTAGCTTCTGAAACAAAATCAAAAGCCGAGTAAGACTCGGTCACCTCCCTGACATCAATCAAATGATGAGGAACAGCAGCTTGCTCCTCTGGGCTAGCCTTGGCCGTCCCAATATCCAGCCCTCTGTATACTTGCTGACTGTCACCGCTAACTACCTCTCCACCAAAGCGCTTGGCTACTTCAATAGCAAGGGCTGTCTTTCCAACAGCAGTCGGTCCAACAATTACAATTATTTTTATTTTCATCTTTTTTCCTTGAAAAATTCCCATTTTTTCGTTACTATTATTATATCATAAAAAGGTCAGTCAGAAAAATGCTACCACTTGAGGAGCCTGGCTGATCGGGAAGATAAAGGAGGAAGACTCATGGCTAAAGGATTCGCTAAAGGTCTTGTAACAGGTGTCGCAGGAACTGTCGCTGCCGTTGCAGGTGCAGTATACGCAATTAAAAAGAAAGTGATTGAGCCAGAAGAGCAAAAAGCAGCTTTCATCGAAGAAAATCGCAAAAAAGCAGCTCGCCGTCGCGTATCACATTAAGCAACAAAAGAAGTTGAGAAATCTCAACTTCTTTTTATGTTATTAAATAGCCAAATCAAACTTCAGTTGTGGCTTGACTGGATCATAGTCAACCAACTCAAAATCCTCCGCTTTGATATCAAAGAAATTGGTCCCATCTGGTACATTCAAGACCAAACGTGGTTGGCAGTTTGACGGCTCACGACGGAGCAATTCCTCTGCTTGTTCAAACTGATTATCATAGATATGGAGATTATTAATAAAGTAGAAGAACTTCCCTACTTTCCAGCCAAAGTGTTTAGCAATCATCATTTGAAGAGCCACATACTGCATAGCATTGATGTGATGGGCCACCAGCATATCGTTAGAACGCTGGGTCAAGGTCGCATCCAAATAGATTTCCCCATCAACACGACGGACATCAAACATGGTCTGAAAGGCGCATGGAAGGAGGCCGTCCGTCTCCTCAAAAGCTTGATAATCCCAGAGAGAGATGATATTGCGACGATTCCAAGGGTTAGCTTCCAACTGCTTGAGAATCTTATTAATGATGTCGTGCTTCTTAACGACCGCCCCATAGCGCTCACCAATGGTTCCCGTATCTTCCACTTCCCAGTCATTCCAGTAGTGAACATTGTACTTGCTATTCAATACTTCTAGGCTATTAGACTGATCCTGATAGATCCAAAGCACTTCCTTAATAGCGGATTTGATAGCAATGGGACGCAAGGTTGTGATGGGAAATTCCCCCTTAGACAAATCATACTCCGCAAAGGCACCCGTTATGTACTTGGAGTTGGCAACAGTCCCATCCTTGTACTTAGGACGAGCCTGCTCAGAAAAGACACCGTCTTTGAGGATTCGTTCAATATTCTCTTTAAAAATCGTATCTGCTTTTGTCATTTACGTTTACCTCTTTTGTAGTCTTAACTAGTATAGCATAAAAAAAGAAAGGAGGAAAATCACTGGCTTTAAAGTAGTGTTTCCCCCTTTTTATTATCTTATTGCAATACAAGTGATGCTGCCCCGATAACTCCAGCATCATTTCCTAGAGTTGCAAGAGCCAATTTTGTAGAGGTGCGTACCTGTGGGAAAGTATTTTCGTCGTAAACTTTTTGAACACCTTGTAGAAGAAATTCTCCTGCAGCTGACACACCACCACCGATAACGATAGTTGAGGGGTTGAGGATTGATCCGATGTTAGCACATGCAATACCCAAGTAACGTGAAAAGTTACGGTAAACGATCAAGGCAAGGTCGTCTCCTTCTTTTGCAAGGTCAAAGACAGTTTTGGCTGTTACTTCTTCACCATCGTCAATCAAGCGTTTCAAGGCTGCATCGCCTTCATATTCATCAGCGTAACGACGAGTCAAGTTGACAATCCCTGTTGCAGAAGCAACTGTCTCAAGACAGCCTTTTTTACCACAGGTACATGCGATTGGTTGGTCAAAGTCAACAGTGATGTGACCAAGCTCTCCTGCCGCACCAGCAACACCGTGGAGCAGTTTTCCTTCAGCGACGATACCACCACCAACACCTGTACCAAGTGTCATAAAGACAACGTCTGGTTGGTTGTCACCAGCACCCATCCAGCGCTCACCAAGAGCAGCTACGTTGGCATCATTATCAATGAAGAATGGAATACCCAAGGCTTTTTCAATCTTTTCTTTAATTGGTTGAAGGGTTTTCCAGTTGAGGTTGTAGGCACCGATAACAGTTCCTTTTTCACGGTCAACCACACCAGGTGATCCCATCCCAATCCCTCGGAAATCCGTAGCTGACAATCCAAGCAAGTCCAAACGATGCTGAATAGACTCAATCATATCATCTACGATATGGCTTCCTTCGTCCAAAATATTGGTCTTAATAGACCATTTTTCTTGGATTTCTCCCTCTTGAGTTAAAATTGCAAACTTGATAGATGTTCCACCAAGGTCAATCCCAATAATCTTTTGACTCATCGTCTTCTCCTTTTTAATTGAAAATGCTTACAGATATAGTATAACAAAATCGTCTCTTTTGTGCAAAGGTTTGCAGGCTACAAGCCAAAATTAAAACATCTCATTTACTTCACTATTTGTAAAAATTAGTCACCTAAATGTTGAATTGCATAGTTGGCTTCTTCTTTTGTAAATTTTCCAACATAAGAAGAAGTTAGCCACTCATAAATCTCTGTCTTTGATAAATGGTTATATTTTCGGTATTCTCTTGCTTTAATTAAGGCATTTGCTTTGTAATCTGCATTCAAGTGATCGATGGCATACTGCGCTGCTGAACTTGAAAAACCATTCCACGTTAATTGGCCATAGAGATCTTTTTTTGACATATGTAAAACCGAATTATAGCTTTTCGCTTTATTTAAAGCAGCATTGTACTGCTTCCCATCTAGTTTTGGTTGCCGCACACCATCGTATCCTACATAGTGACGGCCACCATCTACCCATTTATCCCTAGCCATTTTACCATCTGATTCAACATAATAACGGCCACCATCTACCCATTCATTCTTGGCCATCTTACCATCTGATTTGAGATAATATCTACCTACCCATTTATTACGAGCAGAGCTTCCTTCTGCTGTTAGATAATAATATGAACCATAGTTTTTATCATAAATCCAGTCACTTTTAACCTTTTTTCCATCAGAATCAACATAATAACGACCACCATCTACCCATTCATTTTTAGCTCTCTTTCCATCTGATTTGAGGTAGTAATTTCCTACCCAGCCAGACTGAACTTTAGATTGTGATTTATCCTGTTTAGGAGTTGTTTCTTTAGCTTTTTCAGTCGGTTTTGGTGCTGGTGTTTTCGGTTTCTCAGCAGGTTTCGGTGCTGGTGTTTTTGGTTTCTCAGCTGGTTTTTGAGCTGGCGTTTTCGGTTTCTCAGCTGGTTTTGGTGCTGGTGTTTTCGGTTTCTCAGCAGGTTTTGGTGCTGGTGTTTTTGGTTTCTCAGCAGGTTTTTGAGCTGGCGTTTTCGGTTTCTCAGCTGGTTTTGGTGCTGGCTTTGGAGCTGGTTTTGGCGCTGGTTTCGGCGCTGGTTTTGGTGCTGGCTTCGACGCGGGTTTTGGTGCCGGCTTCGGCGCGGGTTTTGGTGCCGGCTTCGGCGCGGGTTTTGGTGCCGGCTTCGATGCGGGTTTTGGTGCCGGCTTCGGCGCGAGTTTTGGTGCTGGTGTTTTTGGTTTCTCAGCAGGGTTTTGAGCTGGTGTTTTTGGTTTCTCAGCAGGCTTTTGCGCTGGTGTTTTCGATTTCTCAGCAGGTTTTTGCGCTGGTGTTTTCGATTTCTCAGCAGGTTTTTGCGCTGGTGTTTTCGATTTCTCAGCTTGATTTGGCGCCGAAGTTGTATTCTCTTTTACAATCTTACCGTTTTTAGATGCATCCTTTTCTTGAGCAGAAACATGCTGAGCCGAAAAAGGAAAGTCTCCAGTTGTATCTGCAAATGAAATAAGCCCCAGTGTTGCAGTTGCTAAGCTGGTTACTAAAATTTTTTTTGATTTTTTCATAAAAATCTCCATTACTTTAATGATTTATACCTATAGTATACCATATACTTTATTTTACTTTCAAATCAAATATTAAATATTCAGAAATAAATCTAAAACTTAATTGAAAAATCCATAGTTATATCACTTCCAACTCATATAAGCCTCTGACCGCATTACAGCCATAGACAGCTTCTGCTTGGGCCAGATCTTTCAAGATTAAGACTTTCTCTTCTACCTGTCCTGTTTCCAGCAAATGCTGACGATAGATTCCTGGCAAGATGCCAAGATTGATAGGCGGTGTGTAGAACTTCCCAGCGATTTTCAGAACCAGATTTCCAATAGAGGTTTCAAGCAATTCTCCTGCTACATTATGGTAAATGATTTCCTGTTTCCCTAGACTTAAGTGTGGTCTGTGAGTTGTTTTAAAGTAGGTAAAGGGTCGCTGTAAATCCGCTTCCTGTAAACAGAGTTTAGCCTGACAAAAACTTGGACTAAGGGGTGTTAAGATTTGGCGACTGAGTTCTAGCTCTCCAGACTTGCTGAGGGTAATTCGCAAACGATGGTCTTGGTGGGAATCGCAAGCTTGACACTCTTCCTTTATCTTTTGTCTCAAATCTTCTGGATCAAAAGGATAGGCAAAATAACGACTAGCCTGTCTCAGTCTTTCCAGATGTTGATTTTTAAAAAGCAGTTGTTTTTGGCTGATTTTCCCAGTAGTAATCAATTGGAAACGTGCTTGTTTACGATAGAGAACAGCCGCCTTTTGATGAACCTCTCGGTATTCAGATTCCCAAGTACTATCCCAAGTAATCCCTCCGCCAACTCCATAGATAGCTTGGCCCATATAGAGTTGAATAGTCCGAATGGCGACATTAAAAATCCGGCGCCCATTTGGAAGCAAGATACCAATCGTTCCGCAGTAAACTCCTCTGGGTTGTGGCTCCAAGTCCTTGATGATTTCCATGGTCGCAATTTTGGGTGCACCCGTTATGGAACCACAAGGAAAGAGAGACCGAAAAACGGCAACCAAGTCCACATCCTCTCGCAACCGACTCTTGATGGTCGAAGTCATCTGCCAAACAGTCGAATACTGCTCCACTTGACAAAGACGTTCTACACGCTCACTGCCCACTTCAGAAATACGGTTCATGTCATTGCGCAAGAGATCCACAATCATCATATTTTCAGAGCGATTTTTAGGATCCTGTTCTAGCCAGCTAGCTTGGGCAAGGTCTTCTTGGTCAGTCACCCCACGCTGGGTTGTTCCCTTCATTGGTCGCGTTGTCAACTCACGGTCATTTTGCTCAAAAAAGAGCTCTGGACTCATGGAAATCACTGCCATCTCATCGTGTTCAACATAGGCATTATATCCCGCCTCCTGCTCTACCACCATGCGATTGTAGATGGCAAAAGGATTGGCACTCAAGTCTTGCTTGAGTTGGACGGTGTAGTTGACCTGATAGGTGTCTCCCTGACGTAAATGGTGGTGAACCTGGGCAATTGCCTTTTCATAGTCCTCTGCTGACGTTACTTCCTGCCACTTTGAAGGCAGGTCTACTTCCTCATAAGTCAGAGGAATAGACGATGTTTCCACCCTATCGTGAACGGTAAAATATAGCAGATACTCTGCCAGTAAAGGAGCTTTATGAACTGCTAATTTCTCCTCAAATGCAGGTGCAGCCTCGTAACTGACATAGCCCACCACATAATAACCTTGCTCTTGGTAGCTCTCCACCTGTGCCAGCAAGTCCGCCACTTCTGATAAATCTCTCGTTTTCAACTCTTTAATCGGCTGGGTAAAAGTGTATCTCTCCCCCAAAGCCCTAAAATCAATCACTGTTTTTCTATGCATATCTTAAGTATAGCACAAAAAGGCAGATGCAGCTTAAGCTGATCCACCTTTTTAGTCATTTCGACTTTATAACGATGCTTTGGCAAATAAATTTCCAGAGAACCCATCTGATTTTTGAAGGAGCTGTTTGTAAACCTTCCATTTAAGATCTTCAGTATTTTTATAATGATTCTTTATATTTGGATTTTCCATGCTATCTAGGTCTTTTTGAACAGCTTCATCAAATAAGGACTTCAACTCAGCATAAGTAGAGATAGATCTGCCATTGATTTCGATTGTAGTGAAGCCGTTTTGAGCTTTGTCATAGACTTCTTTATACCAATGTTTCTTCCATGCTTCAAGAGTATCAAATTGGCCATTAGAAACTTTCTTGATAATGAAGTCATCACCCAACAACCCTTTGTTTTCCTTGTTAGCTTCCGCCTTATATTTGTTTGAAGCGTAACCAATAAATCCGTTAAGATAACCATAGTATCCCCACATACGGAAAGCATTATGTTTGAATGAAATCGAACCAACTGTACTCTTGCTAGTATTACCACCAAAGATACCCGACATCATATTTACGGTTTGGTAAGCACTGTCAAAACCTTCCGAACGATAACGTCCATTCCCTGGCATGCCATGTTTTGTAACGAAGTTATGAACAACCAATTGATCAATGCTCGTAATCGTCAATTTCTTCTCATTATCCGTTAAATCACGTAACTTATCCCATTGATGTGGCTCGCCTTTCAGATTGTTTCGCTCAGCGTTCGTACGCCATTCTCGGTCCATCTTCTTGAACCACTTGCTGTTGTCGTCCAAGTGTTTTCCAATAACTGCATCTGCTTCTAGATGGTCCAGCATCATCAGAGCCTCGTTATAGTTCTTCATATAGTGATCAATTTCTTCACGGTTTTTTAACTTATTTGGATCATAATTGTAGATTTGATTGCCATCATTTTGACGTTCATAAGCCATGTTCAAACCTAAGGCACCGTATTCACCATTTGGATTTGTCAACGATGGTGACTGGAGCATACCTTGCGCAAAGGACTCTAAGTCCGTTCCTTCACGATGGTACCAACCGCCATAGTAAGCCATACGATCATTCACGTGAGTCGTTTCATGCGTAAAGGCCGATGTACCAAAATCACTTATCAACTCTGTCATAACAAAGTAGACAGCATCTTGCTGATTTGGAGTGGCAAAGATATAAGCGTAAGCACCATATCCATACTGATAGCCATGATATTTATGAATCCGTCCAAAGAACTCTCGAATCGGAGCATAATCTGGTTTCCCATCCTTGTGACCATATCGGTTTGCCCAACCGATACCCGGCGCATCATGATTATCCCAAACAGGTGTTGGAACACTATTTTCACTCTTGAGGAGCTTATTGCGTACATTATCAGCAGCTAATTTTGACCAAAAGTCTAAGTAGTTTACCTGCTCTTTTGCTCTCTTATTGATTTCACTCTTGAAGGCTTCACGAGCCTCTTCAGTATTCTTACCATATTTTTCAAAAGCACTAAAAGAAATGGTATTATAGGTCGAAATCATGAAGAGATGCGAGTTCTTCAGGTTTAATAGAGGCAGAATCATCCGACCATGCACGCCATTATTAATCCCTTCATACAGACGATACTTCTTATGAGCAAAATCGGGGTTCAATGATGGCTGTTCTACCACATAAGCATTCTTTTCAATTGCCTTTTTAAACCAAACATTCATATCGGTTTCATTTGTAAACAATTTCATGTTATATGTTAGAAACTCATGAAGGCTTCCTTTACCTGTAGCACCTGCAATCACTCGACTATACGCATCTTGGGATTGGTCGCCCTTAAGATTGTTCTCCTTTGAGCCGATGGTGATTAAGCGATCTAAGACATTCACGTTCTTACCATAAAAATCTGGTTTAAACATCATAATATCTTTGATCGACAATCCATCATATTTAATGCCATAGTATTGGTTCAAATAAGCAAGCCCCATCATAATGTTGGCCTTATTGTCTTCAACTTTCTTAATGAAAGCACGTTGAGCTGCTTCATCATCATTTAGTTGATGATCTTCATTTTCAACAATTTGTTTCACCAAGTTTCCAAGATTTTGTTTTACTTCATCAAAACTTTCTTCTAAGAATAAATCGCGAATGTAACCATTTTTTCGTTCATCCGTGTTTTCTTGCGGTTTGTTCCGCTTATCCATAAGAGCGCGCACTTCAGGAGAAATCAACTCCACACTGGATAATGTTTCTTTTGCCTTTGCAATCAAACCAGCACGATCTTTCACTAGCACATTTGGCGTATAAACAATATTCTGGTTGGTCACTTCGTACTCTTTGACTTGTTTTACATCAGAGTCAGCTTTGGCAGTAACGGCCAATTCTTCTTTGGTACCATCAGCATAGTGAATCATGATCTGATCAATAGCTGACAAGTCTGTTACAAACTGCCCATTTTTCAAACCAGTAACAGAAAGGACTTCTTTGGTCACCAAGTTTGAGCTAGCATCTAGTTTATTAGCCTGATTGACAATCCACTCCTTATTATAGAATGGTTGTAATTTTTCAATATTGCGATAGGCAAGTTCACGGTCAGCTCTGTAGTCTTGAATGGCCTTGTACTCGTCTTCACGGTGTGTCAAACGGTTTAATTTATCTACAACAGGCTCATTGATTTCATACTCATGCGCTGTGATTCCCAGAGCAGCAATTTTCTTGTCTGCTTCTTCTTGCGAAATAGGCTTAATACGATGCTGTTGTTTAGAATATCTATATGAAGATTTTCCTTCACTCACACCAGTAACAACAAAGTTTCGGTTTAAGCGGTCACCTGTCCAATAAGGATCATCATCAATATCAGATGAGCCATAGAAAATCTCACCGTTCTTAACTTTCATCATTGAAACAGTATCTTCAACGGAGCCCAAGGCATTTGTACTTCCTACAATACCACCCGCGCTAATCGGTTCTCTCACATCGATAGTACCTTTAGCTACAGATTTTTTAATGGCTCCGTCCCGATAAACCGCATTGTTGTCCCCACCATTTTGTGACCAATAGGCGATGCCCGCAACTTTCGCTTTATTACCTGTTATCTGTGCATCAACATAGGCCTTCTCAACAGAACCTTTCCAGTTTTCTCCAACAATTCCAGCAAGAAAGGCGCCTTGATTCCCACCAGCATGAAGCTTACCAATGAATGCCACATTTGTTAATCTGCCGTTATTATCAATTTTATTGATCAAACCTGATACGTCATTATTTCCAACAACTGTACCCGTTACTTTCACATTATTGATCGTTGTGTTTTTTACAACAGCAGCCAAGGGAGCAACTCTATTTGCCCATGGCATATGAATGTTTACCTTACCAAGGTTAAGGTCATGGATGTGGGCGCCTTCGGTATCACCTAATAGTGGACGTTCCATGTTATGAATCGTGTATCGTTGACCGTCTACACTTGATAGCTTGCCTCGGAACTTCGTCGTTACATATGATTTACCAGCTGCAGGAACATTGACCGCATTCAAGTCCGCACCAATTTTAAATTCACCAGATGGATTGGCCTGCATTGCTTTTACAAGTTCCTTGAAATCGTAGTAGACATTCCCCTCATGAGTTTTCGGTTTGGCAAAGTAATGGATGTATTCTTCACTGAGCTGGTTGCCATCTGTATGCTGAACGAGATCAGGCGCTTTGGCAGTGAGCTTATAAAGCGTTTTTCCATCGACTGTCACTTCTTCAATTTTGTCAATCGCAAGACGCGTCACCTTATTATCACGTGTAGCAATTTTTAGATAGTAGGGCCTTACATCACTTGGAACAGAAGTTAAGAAACTACTATCCGTTTCCACGCCATTGTCGTCAACACTTATGAGGCTTGTTTCTTTTATATTTTTAACTTCGACCTTTTTTAAATCAATTCTCAGTGGTTCTTCTTTGAGAATTTCTTCCTCGTTTCCTTCACCACGATCATAAACCATTTTTGTTTCGAGTTTATAATCCTTGTAATACTGCAAATCTGTTAGAGTTGCAGTCAAGTTATCCGGTGAAACCGTCATGGTTTTGACGACTTCGTCGCCTTTTTTCAGGGTTAAAGTGATCGATTTAATTGCTGCCTTACTTGGATTTTCCAGATTATAGTGAATCTGAGATGAGCGTTTCAAATCCTGAATATCAACCCTTGAAAAAGTCAACACTGGCTTTTCGAAGTTTTTGGTACCTAGTTTAACAATACGGTCTTGGGCTAACTCGATGACCTGTTCAAGAATTTCAGGAGTCTCCTGCGTCTTGATTCCTTTGATGGTCTTGTAGGTTCTGATAACCTTTTTCTGACCGTCTTTTCCTTCTTGGACCGTAACTTTATCGCCCTTTTTCAATTGCGCGTCTTCTTCGACTATCTCTTTAAACGGAATTTTTTCAAGACTTTCTTCTACAAAAGTTCCTTCTATTGGTTTCGTACCACGACTTATTTTTTTAGTGACTGATTTTTTGATGACAGTGGTTGTTGTATTTAAAACTTGGTCAGTCTCAACACCTTCGACAGTTTTATAAGTCGTTTTGGTGACTTGGATCCCTTTTTCACCGTTTTGAACCACTGTTTCTTCGTCAGTGTATTTTGTAGGATCATCAATGATTTCCGTCTGGTAGTCAATCTCTGCGATTGTGTCTTTAGTAATTGTTCCTTCAGTTACTGTATATTCTGGAAGGTCCTCTTGAACAAGGGAGTGACCTTCCTTGCCAGTTTCCTGAGTGCCCTTGCTTTCAAGTTTTTCGGTATAGGCTGGCAAACTATCTTGGACAAGGGAGTCACCTTCCTTACCAGTTTCCTGAGTACCCTTACTTTCAAGCTTTTCAGTGTAGGCTAGTAAACTATCTTGGATAAGGGAGTCGCCTTCTTTACCTACTTCTTGAGTACCCTTACTTTCAAGTTTTCCAGTATAGGCTGACAAACTATCTTGAACGAGGGAGTCGCCTTCTTTACCTACTTCTTGAGTGCCTTTGCTTTCAAGTTTTCCAGTATAGGCTGGCAAACTATCTTGAACAAGGGAGTCACCTTCTTGACCGGATTCCTGAGTACCTTTGCTTTCAAGTTTTCCAGTATAGGCTGGCAAACTATCTTGAACGAGGGATTGACCTTCTTGACCAGCTTCCTGGGTGCCTTTGCTTGCAAGCTTTTCAGTGTACGCTGGGGAATTGTCTTGAACAAGGGATTCGCTCTCTTGGCCTAGTCCCTGAGTGCCTTTACGTTCAAGCTTTTCAGTGTACGCTGGCAAACTATCTTGATCGAGGAGCTTCCCTTTTTTAGAAAAACTAGCTACTTTTATGTCAGTTCCTTTAAAATAACCAATATACTCATATCCTCCAATATCGATCACACCTTTCGTTAGTTCTTCATTTGAAGAGGCCGAGATCGTTTGATTGTAAGAAAGTAATTCTTTATTCTCAAAGGCAAAAGTAGCAAAAGGAATGAAGTTGCTGACACCAAGAGAACTAATCAAAAGCACTCCAAGAACTTTCCGACGCTGTTTTTTAGACACCAAAAAAACAGCTAAAGATGCTGTTGCAAGACCAAAACCTGCTAAAGCAAATTCTTTACTTCCTGTATAGGGAAGTTGTTGACTGTTAGTTGCCTTCTTGCGATAAACCACATAAATAATATCTTCATCATGAAATTCTGTAGGAACTTCATGATGAATCAAGACTTTTTCAGATTCGGTTAATTCTTGCTCTGTCAAATATCGATAATGGACTGAATTCACTTCAGCTAATTCATCTGCTTGGACTTTACCAGTTAATAACAGGCTGGCACCAACAAGAAAGGCCCCGATTGCTACAGGACCAACTCCAACAGTCAATTTACGAATAGAATACTTTAGGTTTTTTTGAAACTGTTCTTTTCTCTTTTTCATTCTCATATCTTTCTAATAGAATCTTCTGGATACTGCGCACGCGCACCCCCGATTAGCTTTGGACGACTAGCTAGAGCGGTTACATGGGCATGGCCAATCTCACGCAAAACTGGTCGAATCGGAACCTGCACATGCTTGACATGCATGCCAATTGCGGTATCTCCGATATCCAATCCCGCATAAGCCTTGATAAATTCCACCTCAACTGGATCCTGCATAAACTTGAAGGCCGCCAACTGACCTGAACCTCCCGCATGAAGAGTTGGAAGGACACTGACGATTTCCAGACCAAACTGCTCTGCCACCTGACGTTCAACAACGAGGGCTCGATTGACGTGTTCACAACCTTGAACGGCTAGATGAATTCCTTTTTCCTCTAGGATATCTAGGATGGTCTTCACAATGATTTCCCCAATTTCTTGACTGGATTCCTTGCCTATATGGCCGCCTAAAACTTCACTAGAGGATAAACCTAGGACAAAGAGGCTTCCTTCACGCAATCCAGCCTTTTCCAAAACATCTTCAATTACCTGCTGTGTTTCTGTTTTAATTCTACTTTTGTCCATCACTCTTAACCTCGTTTTTCTCCTACTATCATATCTTTTTTTACTTATTTTATCAAGGCGAACTAATCACTCAGAGTTGACAATGCAAAAACTTTAAAAATGAATTTCCCTTTAGCAACAAAGTAAAGAGTCTGGGGCCAGAATGCTTTCCAAAAAGATAACAACTAAAATGACCTGCTCCCTAAAAAGTTAAACAGAAGATTTAGCTTTTTTAGCGGAGCAGGACAAATCTCCAGCGATGCTTATTTTATCTGAGTTTGAACATAGTGGGTAATGACATCTGATGTGTACTGAGCTGTTCCAGGTCCAAATTTGTCAATATTTTCCTTAAACTCTGGGTTGTAGACGTAGCCTTTGCCGATATGACCGAATACTTCAATAGAGCAGTCAAATCCATAAGTACGGATGGCCTGCAAGAGTTTGGCAGCTTGCTCTTGGTTTTCGGCTGCTGTTGCAGCTAGTCCATTTTTAAGGTTTTGAGCTAAAGCTTGAAAAACTTGGTTAAAAGCGGCAGTAGCCTCATCTTCTCTACCATTTTGGCGTTCAAGCGCTTGGTCCATGACTTCCTGTCCATACTTCTCTACCGCTTCTTGGTGGTATTTTTGATTGTCTTGATAGCTAAATCCAGTGAATTTTTCCTCAATCGTCATTTTTCTTTCTCCTTTTTGTTCTTGAATGGTTTTTTGCAAAGTGGAAATCAAGGTATCCAGATGTTCTCTTTCTTGGGTCAAATAGTCCAACTGCCTAGTCAAATGAGGCAATAAATCTGATGTTTCTCCCTTTAATAGCTCTGCTATTTTTTCTAAAGAAAAGCCTAGATATTTGTAGTAAAGAATAACCTGAAGGCGTTCCAAATCCTCCTGACTGTAGGTTCGATAGCCGTTTTCCGACTTTAAGGGGACCAAAAGTCCTATCTTGTCATAGTGGTGCAGGGTCTTGACAGAGACACCTGAAAGCTGCGCAGCTTCTTTTATGTGGTACATGATTTCCTCCTTACAATCATAGTATATCCCCTCCCCTTAGGTCAGAGTCAAGTGTTTTTGCGAAATTTTTTACTTTTTGAGAACGGTGTGAAAACTTGAAAATGGTTTTCTTGACAGACCTTAGAAAACATGATAGGATAGTCAAGTCTATCAATCAAGCAGAAGGCTCATAGAGAGCCATTGAGAGAAGGCTATTTGACAGCTCAAGTAGCCTTTTCTTATTTTAAAAAACAAGATTGGAGTTTCAACTATGTCAGAAAAATCGCAATGGGGTTCTAAATTAGGCTTCATCCTAGCATCTGCTGGCTCAGCCATTGGACTTGGAGCCGTTTGGAAATTCCCCTACATGACTGCTGCTAATGGCGGTGGAGGCTTTTTACTAGTCTTTCTCATTTCCACTATTTTAATCGGTTTCCCACTCCTTCTGGCTGAATTTGCCCTTGGTCGTAGCGCTGGTGTTTCCGCTATCAAAACCTTTGGGAAACTAGGCAACAATAACAAGTACAACTTTATCGGTTGGATTGGTGCCTTTGCCCTCTTTATCCTTCTCTCCTTTTACAGTGTTATTGGAGGTTGGATTTTAGTCTATCTGGGTATTGAGCTTGGGAAATTGTTCCAACTTGGTGGAACGGGTGATTATGCTCAGTTATTTACTTCAATCATTTCAAATCCAGCCATTGCCCTAGGAGCTCAAGCAACCTTTATCTTATTGAATATCTTTATTGTATCACGTGGGGTTCAAAAAGGGATTGAAAGAGCCTCGAAAGTCATGATGCCGCTACTCTTTATCATCTTTGTCGTCATCATCGGGCGCTCTCTTAGCTTGCCAAATGCCATGGAAGGCGTTCTCTACTTCCTCAAACCAGACTTTTCAAAACTAACTAGCGCTGGTCTCCTCTATGCTCTGGGACAATCTTTCTTTGCCCTCTCACTAGGGGTGACAGCCATGCTGACCTATGCTTCCTACTTGGACAAGAAAACCAATCTAGTTCAGTCAGGGATTTCCATCGTAGCCATGAACATCTCAGTATCCATCATGGCAGGACTAGCCATTTTCCCAGCCATGTCAGCCTTCAATATCCAGTCTGAAGGGGGACCGAGCCTGCTCTTTATCGTCTTGCCCCAACTCTTTGATAAGATGCCTTTTGGAACTATTTTCTACATCCTTTTCCTCTTGCTCTTCCTCTTTGCGACGGTCACTTCTTCTGTCGTGATGCTGGAAATCAATGTGGGCAATATCACCAATCAGGATAACAGCAAGCGTGGCAAATGGAGTGCTATTTTAGGGATTTTAACCTTTATCTTCGGGATTCCTTCAGCCCTATCTTACGGTATTATGGCGGATGTTCACATCTTTGGGAAGACTTTCTTTGATGCTATGGACTTCTTGGTTTCCAATCTTCTCATGCCATTTGGAGCCCTCTGTCTTTCTCTCTTTACAGGCTATATCTTTAGGAAAGCTCTTGCTATGGAGGAACTTCATCTTGGTGAAAGAGCCTGGAAACAAGGACTTTTCCAAGTCTGGCTCTTCCTCCTTCGTTTTATCATTCCTATTATCATCATTGTGGTTTTTATCGCCCAATTTATGTAATCAAAAAGGACTTGAGTCATGAACTCAGGCCCTTTCTTTTTATGGATGGCTAACAATCAATTCCAAACCTTGTCCTTCCAAAGTCCAAGCTTCAACATCACTTGGTAGGATAAAGTGGCTGCCTTTTTGGATTGGATAGTTTTTTCCGTCAACAGTAAGCTGACCTTGACCAGCCAAGACACTAAACAAGCTGTAGTCAGCTGTCTTTTCAAAGTCAACTTTTCCAGTAATTTCCCACTTGTAGACTGCGAAGAAGTCATTAGACACAAGAAGAGTTGAACGCAAATCATCAGCTTTGATAGTTACAGGACGGCTATTAGCAGGTTCCCCAATATTCAAGACATCGATAGATTTTTCAAGATGAAGTTCACGCAAGTTGCCCTTGTCGTCCTTACGGTCAAAGTCATAGACACGGTAGGTGGTATCGCTAGACTGTTGTGTTTCAAGAATCAAGATGCCTGCACCGATAGCGTGCATGGTACCGCTTGGCACATAGAAGAAATCTCCAGCCTTAACTGGCACTTTGGTCAGCAAGGCATCCCAGTTCTTGTCCTCAATTTGCTGCCGAAGTTCTTCTTTTGATTTGGCGTTGTGCCCATATATAATCTCTGAACCTTCATCCGCAGCGATGATGTACCAGCACTCTGTTTTCCCGAGCTCGCCTTCATGCTCTAATCCATAGGCATCGTCTGGGTGAACTTGTACACTGAGCCAGTCGTTGGCATCGAGAATCTTGGTCAAAAGTGGAAATACAGGTTCTGGACGGTTGCCAAACAATTCACGGTGTTCCGCATACAAAGAAGCTAGATCTGTTCCCTCAAAGCGCCCATTAGCGACTTTAGAGACACCATTTGGGTGAGCAGAGATGGCCCAGTATTCGCCAATTTTTTCACTTGGAATGTCATAACCAAACTCATCACGTAGCTTGGTTCCACCCCAGATTTTTTCTTGCATAACTGATTGTAAAAATAATGGTTCTGACATCTTATTCTCCTGTCTATTTTTCTTCCCTCATTATAGCAAAAAGCTTGATCTAATTGAACTCTTTTTCACATCTTATAAAGTAGAGAGAAGATTTTATAAAAATAGTGAACAAATGTGCTCTACTTAATACTTGCACCATTGCTGGCAATGACATCCTTGTACCAGTAGAAGGATTTCTTCTTGCTCCGTTTGAGACTTCCTTGACCTGCATTATCACGATCCACATAGATAAAACCATAGCGCTTGTTCATCTCGCCCGTTCCAGCTGAAACCAGATCGATACAACCCCATTCTGAGGATTCCAGATAGGGATTTTTGATAGAGGCAAAGACATTTCCAGCTGTCAGATCCCTCACTTCTGGGTCGCCTGAAGCCACTCGACTCGCATAGTAAGAGAAGGAAACAAAGTCAACAGTGTGATTCTTTAACAAATCTAAATCTTCTGTCGTCATTTCAATCTTAATTCTCTCACGCTCCCACTGCTTCTTGGCATAGTTTGGGTATTCCCCACGCGCTTGGACGTCAATGAAGAAGTAACTCTTGCGGTCTTGCTCCATAGCTGCCCAGTAGTCTCTCGGATGGGCTGTGTTAGGATAATATTGCCCTGCTGCCAACATACATCCCACCTTGTTTTCTGGATCAATTTCGTGGGCAATTTTAGTCGCCATAGCCGAGGCTACCAGCTCATGGTGGGCTGCTTGGTATTTAACCTGTTCTTGATTTTCTCCTTCTTCAAAACAAATCCCAGCCCCTAAAAAAGGGGCATGCAGAATCATGTTGATTTCGTTAAAGGTTAGCCAGTACTTGACCAAGCCCTTGTAACGGGTAAAGAGGGTGCGACAGAGATTTGCGTAAAAGTCCAACATGCGACGATTGCGCCAACCACCGTACTCCCTAATTAAGTGCATGGGGCAGTCAAAATGCGTGATGGTCACCAGAGGTTCAATCCCATACTTGTGGCATTCCTTAAACAAATCCTCATAAAAGGCTAGACCAGCTTCATTTGGCTCTGCTTCGTCACCTTGAGGAAAAATCCGAGTCCAAGCGATGGAAAGCCGATAGGTTTTAAAGCCCATTTCTGCAAAAAGCGCAATATCTTCCTTGTAATGATGGTACATATCAATGGCTTCCTTCGCTGGGTAAAAATAGCCCTCCTCAAACGAAAACATCTTTTTCTGACCTGTGATAATGGCTTCACGGTCAGGTCCAATGGGGACTACATCGACGTTAGCAAGACCACGACCGTCCTGATTATAAGCACCCTCACATTGATTAGCTGCCGTTGCACCACCCCAGAGGAATCCTTCTGGAAAAGTTAGTTTTTCAGTCATATCTCTATCCACTTTCTTATTTTACTGCTTCATTTACTTATATTATACCCCAATATCCAGACCTTTACTTGTGAAATACTGCGGAATAATGATTCTATTATATGATTCCATTTAATCCGACAAATTTTCAGGGTTCGATTTTTTAAAGAAATCCTCTTCAAAGATTTCTTCAGCAAAAAACGATTCTATGTATAAACATAGAACCGTATGATGGAAAGTTGAGCTTTGGAACAAAATAATCAACTTCTATTTGACAAGATTTGGAAGGACAAACATGATGTAAACAGCTGAAACAAGCATCATTAGAATAAGAAGATAGACTGATAATTTAGTCAGCCATAAAAATCGACCTAGCTTTAACGGTCTTTCCACGTAAGAAAGTTTAGGTTTGTTCGGATCATAGTAAACAGTAACCTTTCCGCCGATTGGGAAGCGCTCCATAAGTGGTGATTTTGTTACAGAAATGAAACTATTTCGCCGTACCTGATACCTTAACACTTGTGGAATTTCTCCATTATCGAAACCTTCCAACTTTACTTCAGAAACGATAGAATTAAGTGGTGTTGCAACTGTTTTTGATACGCTAGAAAGAAATTTTGGTCCCACTACCTTATACTGATTCCCGTCAACAGTGTATTCTACAACTGGGAGACTAACATCGTTATAAAGAAATGCAGAATATCTTGTGATTTTTCCTTCAGTTTTTTCAGTACATTTTTTATCATCTAAATAACTACTAAAAATCAACTCATTGAACATAAAATACGTAAAGGCAGCAAACGCTAATATCATACAGCCAAATAATAAAAAGAAACTCGTCGACATCTTGATTCACTCCTAAACTTTCGTTAGGCTTCTATTTTAACAGAATATAAAAAAGGATACAAGAATACTAACTATTTTAAACTTTTTAAACCAAAGCTGTGATAGCCGTTACTAGGCCAAAAACGATACCTGGCGCATTAGCAGCCGCAAGGGGAATATCTCTTTCTTTCTTGAAAAGACCGTAATAAACCCATAGACTACAGTTGATGGCTGCGACTAAGGGTTGGATGAAGTTGCCTTTTTGACCAGCCAGGTTGTTCATAATTTGTGGGAAGTAAGACACGTACATCATAACAGACATGAAGGTCGCTACCCAACCCAAAATTTTCATTTGTTTTTCAGACATTTTCAAAGCCTCTTTCATTTTTTATGAATCATATTTTATAATCTTTTTTCAAAACAATCAAGACTTTGTAGCTTTTGTTATGAAGATGTAAACTATCACAATCTTGTGATAAGAAAGAGGAAACAGAAAAAGACCGGATTGCTCCGATCTTTCAATAATTCATATTCTCATAATCTGTTTTAAGAATGATTAAGGTTAACATCAAATGATTAAGCGACCTATTTCATACGATAAAAATCAATCACTAAACTAGCTGGACCTTTTACAAGCAAGGATTCTGTCCCCCAATCAGTTACAGCCGGACCGTGTAAAATGTCGGCACCAAGCTCTTTCAACCGTTTGTAGTTCTGCTCTACATCATCAATCTCTATGTGAAGAATGATTCCTGACTGAAAGTTTTCCAAAGAAATCAAATGATTTTGAGACAACATGAGACAATGACTGCCAATCGTGAACTGAGCAAAACTGTCGTCAACATAATCGGCTTTTTTATCCAAAATACGCTCCAAGTCAGCACAGACCTGGGGAACATTTGAAACGATGATATCTAATTGATTTAAATTCATTTACTATCCTCCATAAAAAGACCGGATTGCTCCGATCTTTTCAAGTTCTACTCTAAGAAAATCAAAGAATAAAATCTGCAAAGTTTACATTTGATTTTCGATGAGAGGAATTATTTGATTGCGCGTGATTGCAATCCTTCTTCTTCCAAGAAGAGGCGGAATGGTACGAGTTCTTCTGCTTCGTATTTTTCCTTAAAGGCTTTGATTGCTTCTTCTGAGTGAAGTTTTGGATCGAGTTCAAGTACCTCTACTGGAAGTGGACGGTGTTGAGTGATGTGAGCATCGATGACAACAGTCTTGCCTTCTTTGTTGAGTTTAACAGCTTCTGCAACGACTGCGTCGATGTCTTCGATACGGTCAACTGTAAATCCAACAGCTCCTTGAGCTTCAGCGATTTTAGCGTAGTCAGCGTTAGGGAAGTCACAGCCAAACAAGTGTTTGTTTGTGTCTTCGTATTTGTCCTTGATGAAGGCATATTTACCATTTGAGAAGACAACGTTGATAACTGGAAGGTCGTATTGAACGTTTGTGATAACGTCTGGGTAGCACATGTTGAATGCACCGTCACCCATGATGTTCCATACTTGGCGATCTGGATTGTCTTTCTTAGCAGCGATACCACCAGGAAGGGCAATACCCATTGTCGCAAAGAGTGGAGATGTACGCCACATGTTCTTAGGTGTCATGTGAAGGTGACGAGTAGATGTTTGAGTAGTGTCACCTACGTCGATTGAGTAGATAGCGTCTTGGTCAGCATGTTTATTAATGGCATTGTAAACTTGGTACAATTGCAATTCACCCTCAGTTTTACCTTCGAGTTTGTTCATGTAATCACGCCAGTTTTGGTTGTTCTTCACGTTTGCACGCCACCATGGAGTAGATTCTACTGGGTTTACTTTATCAAGGATAGCTTTCGCTGCTTGACCTGCGTCACCAAGGATAGAAGCGTCAAGGGCATGACGTTTACCAAGTTTGTAAGGGTCGATATCGACTTGGATGAATTTTTCAGTGTTCTTGAAGGCTTCGTAAACTTCAGCAAATGGGAAGTTTGAACCAAGGAAAAGAACTGTGTCTGCTTCAAAGACCACTTCGTTGGCTGGTTTCCAACCAACACGGTAAGCAGAACCTGTCAAACCTTCGTAGTTCCATTCAAAGGCTTCAAAGTTTTTACCAGTTGTGATGATTGGTGCTTTGATTTTACGTGACAATTCAGTAATCACTTCACCAGCTTTAACACCACCGTAACCAGCGTAGATAACTGGACGTTCAGCATTGTTCAAGATTTCAACAGCTTTGTCAATTTCAACTTCGTTCAAGGCAGGAGCGATGAATGAACGTTCGTATGAACCTGAACCGTAGTATGAGTTTTCGTCGATTTCTTGGAAACCGAAGTTTACTGGAATTTCAACAACAGCTGGACCTTTTTTAGAAACTGCAGCACGGCAAGCTTCGTCAATTACTTTTGGTAATTGCTCAGCGTATGCTACACGTTTGTTGTAGACAGCGATACCGTTGTACATTGGGTTTTGGTTCAATTCTTGGAAGGCATCCATGTTGAGTTCGTTAACAGGACGTGATCCAAGGATAGCAAGGAATGGAGTGTTATCCATAGCTGCATCGTAAACACCGTTAATCAAGTGAGTCGCACCTGGACCACCTGAACCAACTGCAACCCCGATTGAGCCGCCAAATTTAGCTTGCATGACCGCTGCAAGAGCACCTGTTTCTTCGTGGCGAACTTGCAAGAAGCGGATATCTTTGTCTTCAGCCAAAGCGTCCATGAGTGAGCTGAGTGTTCCTGATGGGATACCGTAGATTGTGTCTACGCCCCATGTTTTCAATACGTTGAGCATTGCTGCAGATGCAGTAATTTTCCCTTGAGTCATAATGATAACTCTCCTTCAAAATAATTTCATACATTTACAAAAAGCGCTTTTATATGTTGTTTGAAAGCGATTCAGTAAATTTACAATCCTAATTTACCACATTTACTTTGAGTATCCTAAGAATGTGCTCAGAAGTTTGCATTCTCTATTACAGCACAGATTGAAAGCGCTTTGTAGAACTGTTTTATAATAAAAAGCGAGCAAGCTCGCTTTTAGTCTATTTTACTAAAGTTTAGCATGAGTGAACTGGTCAAAACAGATACAGAACTAAAGGCCATGGCTAGACCTGCCAGTTCTGGATTGAGAACGAGACCAATTCCTGAAAAGACTCCTGCTGCAATCGGAATTCCGATGACATTGTAGATAAAGGCCCAGAAGAGGTTTAGCAAGATACGATTGAAGGTTTTCTTGCTCATGTCAAAGGCACGAACAACTCCAGTCAAATCATTGTGAGTAAGAACAATCCCTGCTGACTCAATAGCAATATCGGTTCCTGCACCCATGGCAATCCCCACATCCGCCACACTGAGGGCTGGCGCATCATTGATACCATCTCCGATAAAGGCTACCTTACCAGCCTCTTGCAGTTGATGGATTTCATGCGCTTTTTCTTCTGGCAGAACACCTGCAATGACCTCTTCAATGCCGATCTGATCTGCAATGGCACGCGCCACGCCAGCATTATCTCCTGTCAGCATGACTGTTCGGAGACCACGTTTTTTCAGCTGATTGATAGCGAACTTAGCATTTTCCTTGGGAATATCTTGCAAGGCAAGCAAGCCTTTGATTTCATTATCAACAGCCAAGTACACAACTGTCTTAGCTTCTTTTTCCAGTTCTTCAAGTTTTTCCTGATAAGCACTAGAAATATCCATGCCATCTAGCATTTTAGCATTTCCAAGCAAGACTTGTTTCCCATTGATTTGCCCTGAAACACCTTTTCCATGCAAGGCTTGGAAATTTTCCACAGTATGAAGCTCAAGTCCTGCTTCACTCGCTCGCTTGACAATAGCTTGAGCCAGTGGGTGTTGAGAGGCTTCTTCCAAAGAGGCAGCTAAGCTAAGTACTTCTGTCTCATCGCCAATGATATCGGTGACCACTGGTTTTCCTTCTGTCAAAGTTCCTGTCTTATCAAAGACGAGAGTTTGGATTTTCTGGATTTCCTGTAAGACGGTTCCATTTTTGAGGAGAACTCCTATCTTGGCACTGCGTCCTGTCCCCACCATGAGGGCTGTTGGTGTTGCAAGACCTAGGGCACAAGGGCAGGCGATAATCAAAACTGCCACCCCATAAAGAAGAGAGGTCACAAAGCTAGCCCCAAGCAAGACAAACCAAATCCAAAAAGTCAAAATCGCTAAAATGACAACTGCTGGGACAAAAATTCCTGAAATCTTATCCGTCAAATCCTGAATCGGTGCGCGGCTGGTCTGGGCTTTCTTCACAAAGTCCACAATCTGAGCCAAGACTGTCTCCGAGCCAACTTTTTCTGCCCCAAAAACAAGCGTTCCGCTATTATTGATGGTAGAGCCAATGACGGTATCTCCCACCGTTTTGTCCACTGGCAGACTCTCACCTGTCACCATAGATTCATCAATACTGGAGACACCTTCGACTACAACACCATCAACCGCAATCTTTTCTCCAGGTCGCACTCGAATCAGATCACCTACCTTGACTTGCTCCAAGGGAACTTGAACATAGCTATCATCACGCAAGACTTCTGCTGTTTTAGCTTGCAAATCAAGCAATTTTTCCACAGCTTGGGAAGTATTTTTCCGCATTTTTTCCTCAAAAACCGCCCCCAAAAGAACGAAGAAGAGGATAAATGCAGCACTTTCAAAGTAAACGGGCAGACCAGTGAAGAGGGCAACTAAGCTATAGAAATAGGCCACTAGGGTTCCCAGAGCAACCAAGGTATCCATGTTGGAATTGTGCTTTTTAAAACTAGCCCAGGCGCTTCTGATATATGGAACTCCAGCTACCAGCATAATGGGTGTTGTGGCTAAAAAGGTGCCCCAACGCATGACTTGGTGACTAATTCCTCCTGTAGACATCCCAATCATGAGAATCACAAGAGGCACAGTAAAGATACTAGTAATCCAAAAACGCTGTAAAAGTGACAAAGATTTTCGCGTCTTCTCAACGACGGTATAGCTCCCCTTTTGCATCTTCATGCCACATGAAAATTCATGTTGGCCTAATTCTTGAGGTGTAAAACGAATTGTCTTCTCCTCGTCTACACCGATTGCTTCTAGAATCCCTTCTTCTTCAAAAAGGATTTCCTTGTAACAGTTTGAAGGGGTTGCACGATGAAAGGTAATCTCAGCTGGAATTCCTTTTTGAAGCTGGATATGGGCTGGATGGTAGCCTTTGTCTGCCGTGATACGGATTTTTTGAACACCATTTTCAAGACTTGCTTTTACAATTTCAGTCATATCATTCTCCTATTCTACAATCATCTTACCGTGCATCATATTCATGCCACAAGAGAAACCATACTCTCCAGCCTGTTCAGGTGTGATTTCCACTACATACTCTTCACCCATAGGCAAGTCCGCATGCACACCAAAATCTGGAAAGACGATCTGATCCAAACAAGGTGAAGGATCCTTACGGTCAAAGACGATACGGGCTGGCACTGATTTCTTAAGAATAATCAACTCAGGCGTATAGCCCCCTTTGACTTCCACTCGAATCTCTTGGTAACCCTTTTTTTGCTGGGCCTTTTGTTCAGATTTTTCAGGCTTTTTGAAAAACCAAAACAAGATAAACGCGATAAGGGCAATACAAATAATGGTTACAATACTATTTAACATGACGTCTCCTTTACATACAATTACATCTTACTTCTGTTACAGCGCTTGATTTCTTCTTAGAAATCACTTCTTCCAAGCCTTCCAAGTCAGCCAGAGTAAAATCACATTCAGCAATCAAATCAGCCAACAAGTTCTTAATCCTGCGAGAACAAACCTTGTCCTTGATATCTTGGACAAGTAAATCCCGACTTTGGTCCAAAGTTAAAAGGGCTGAATAGACAAAGAACTTGCCTTCTTTTTTCCTTGTCAGACACTCTTTCTCTACTAAACGAGCCAAAAGAGTTTGAATGGTCGACTTGGACCAGTCAAAGCGCTCCGCCAGAACCCTGATCAAATCCGTACTGGTCTGCTCTCCTTGCATCCAAATAATCTTCATGACCTGCCATTCTGCATCTGAAATCTGCATAATCACACCTCCTAAATCTACGTTTGTCGATTACAGTTATCAGTATATTCCAAAAATCTACATTTGTCAACTATAAAAATTGATTTTTATATAACACTAGAAATGTTAAATATATTCTAAGACATCAAAAACCTCCACATCAGGTGGAGGCCGTCTACTTTATCAATACAATTTCAAATCACGAGGATCGACTGGGAAGGTTGGGTTGTATGGGTTATGACGGAGTTTGAAGTGTTTGACATCCTCAATAGTCTGAGTTCCAGATAACTGCATGACTGTCTTCAATTCTGCATTTAAGTGCTCAAAGACTTGACGCACACCAACACTACCACCAAGAGCCAAACCATAGATCACAGGGCGACCAATAGCTACCAAGTCTGCTCCTGAAGCCAAGGCTTTAAAGACGTGTTGACCGCGACGAACACCAGAGTCAAAGACAATTGGCACACGTTTATCAACTGCTTCAGCCACTTCTTGAAGCGAGTCAAAGGCAGCTGGTCCACCATCGATTTGGCGGCCACCGTGGTTGGTTACCCAGATACCAGAAGCACCTGCGGCAAGAGAACGTTCAACGTCCTCACGGCATTGTGGCCCCTTGACATACACAGGAAGACCAGAGTATGCAGCGATAAATTCGACATCGCGTGGAGATAGGCGTTGTTTGGCTGATTTGTAAACAAAGTCCATTGATTTACCAGCACCTTCTGGCAGGTATTCCTCAACAATGGGCATACCAACTGGGAAGACAAAACCATTGCGCTTGTCGACCTCACGATTGCCCCCTACAGTTGCATCCGCCGTCAAGACAATCGCTTTGTAGCCTTCAGCCTTCACACGGTCCATGATATGGCGGTTAATGCCGTCATCCTTACTAAAGTAAAATTGGAACCAATGAGGTGTTCCTTGAAGAGCTTCCGTAATTTCTGGAAGGTCAACGGTAGAGTAAGAGCTGGTTGTATAAAGAGAACCAAATTCATGCACACCACGCGCAGTAGCTACTTCCCCCTGCTCATTTGCCAATTTATGAGCCGCAACAGGTGCCATAATAATTGGTGAAGATAATTTTTCACCTGCAAATTCAATCTCTGTACTTGGATTTTCAACATCGCAAAGCGTATGCGGAACGATGAGTTTGTGGTTAAAGGCACGGATGTTCTCGCGTAAAGTGAAAGTATCCTCTGCTCCACTAGCGATATAACCAAAGGCAGCTTTAGGAATAACTTGTTGCGCCATTGGCTCCAAATCATAAGTGTTAATAAAATCTACAGGTCCTTCTGCATTGCTTGTTTTATATGACATAAAGTGTCCTCCTTATTAAGTAAGCGTTTACTTTTTCTTACATAAACTATCTTACCTCTTTTTCAGAATCCTTTCAAAAATTTTGTCTGGAGATTTCAAACTGATTATCTGAATATGCCTCAAAAAAGAGAGGACTCTCATTCTACCATTATCCTATATTCATCTTTACCTTTAGGGAGCTTTGTTTTATTGCCCACATATAAAAAATCAGGTAATCCTAGTGACTACCTGATCTTCATTGAGTATTAGGCATCTTGCCAATTTTCTTGGTCTTCTTTGAATCGTTTTAAGAGATCCAATCCCTCTGGTGTGATGTAGCCTTCTTCCTGAGCTAGGTGGATGAGCTCACTGTAGTTTGAGAGAGTCACCAATTTGACACCAGCATCCGCAAAGTTCTTACCTGCTTTTGCTAGTTGATAACTAAAAATAGCTACTACACCGAGAACATCTGCTCCTTCACGCTTGGCAGCTGCCACTGCTTCGAGAACAGAACCACCAGTTGAAATCAAATCTTCTACAACTACCATCTTTTGGCCTTGGGCTACACGGCCTTCGATTTGGTTTCCAGCTCCATGGTCTTTTGGCTTGCTACGGATATAGGCAAATGGTAGATTCATCTTGTCCGCGATGATAGCTCCGTGTGGAATCCCTGCTGTCGCTGTACCAGCAATGACTTCTACCTCTGGAAAGGCTGCTTTGATAGCATCCACAAAACCATTTTCAATCAAAGTTCTAGTTTCCGGGTAAGCTAGGGTCACACGATTATCCGTATAGATCGGTGACTTGATCCCAGATGCCCAAGTGAAAGGCTCTTCTGGTTTGAGATAAACCGCTTGAATTTTCAATAGATGGCTAGCAATGTCTCTAGCAAGTGTCATGGTATACTCCTTCTTATCCTTAAATCTATAATCAAATACGCTTTAGACCCAGTCGCGTGTCCATTCTTCCTTGATAGCATGGTAAGCTGCTACAGGGTCTGCTGCCTGTGTGATTGGACGGCCTATTACAATGTAGTCACTACCGATTTGATAGGCTTGACCAGGGGTCACTACTCGTTTTTGATCCCCTGCTTCAGCACCTGCTGGTCGAATACCTGGTGTCAAGCAGATAAAGTCTTCGTTTGTAGCTTCTTTGATAAGTTGGGCTTCTTGGGCTGAGCAAACCACTCCATCCAATCCAGCTTCAGCTGTTTTCTTAGCATAGTGAATCACTGATTCCTGCAGACTAGTTTGGATATTTTGACAGTCTTGCATCTGCTCTTCGGATGTTGAGGTCAATTGGGTCACCGCGATAAGAATCCCTTGATCACCAAGGCCTTCACGCGCAGCCTGCATCATTTCAAGTCCACCTGCAGCCTGAACATTGGTCATATCGACACCCAGACTTGACAAGATTTTCATTGTTGACTTGACCGTATTTGGAATATCATGCAACTTGAGATCCAAAAAAACACTATGTCCCAATGATTTCAAATAACGCACAACCTCGGGACCTACTGCATAGTAGATCTCCATTCCAACTTTGACATAGAGTTTTTCCTCTGCTGGAAAAAGGGCTAAAAATTCTTTGGCTTCCTCGAAACTTGGAAAATCCAGAGCAATGACTGGGCGACTCTCACGCATTCTTTTCTCCTATTCTTTGCTGACAGTCCATTGCTCAAAAAAAGGAACCTGCTAGCAGCTAGGTTCCACGAAAAACGGGTAGTCTCCACCCTTTCACTGTCTAACCTTAGCTGCCTCTCTGGACTGCTTTAAAAGTTTTCTACTATTCTATTATTTATAACGACACTTGTCAAGTAAAAACTGAAGATTCTTATTCTTGTTTCTTTTCTTCAGCTTTTTTTTCTTCCTGTTTTTTCTTCTCCGCTTCCTTAGCTTCTTGTTTAGCCTTTTCCTCAGCTTCTTCCAAACGTTTATCAGCCAGGCTAGTGCTATAAATTCCTGCCTCCATATCGATGAAGCTCGGTTCTGACAATTGTGGCTTAATTTTGCTGTAATAAGGCAATTTCTTACTCAATTCTGATAGGGGAACCAATATTTCATCTGTATCCTGCATAGTAATTTTTAGAAGATCGGCTGTTGCCTTGCTCGGCGCTAATTCGATTTTCTGGATTTGACTCTTGATATCCTCACTGATGGTAGACAATCCTGTTATCAGCTCTTTCACCTGCTGCTCATCGTTAAAGGTGACTGTTAGGTAGGTCTCAGGCAGATTCAAAAGGTTGACAGGGCTTGAGTCAATTGTTCCACTAGACAGAATTGGATAGTGGTCTTCACCTGTCACATAGTAGCCAACAATCTCAAACTCTTTGACTTCAATCGTAAAGTTTGTCGGAAATTTGTAGTCAATCTTTGCTGACTCGATCCAGTGATTCGACTTGATCTGCTCAGCGTGCTTCTCCTTGTTCAACAACAAAGACAAGGTATAATCACTATCCTGAATGCCAGAAACCTGTTTAATGTCATCCGCTTGGGTCTGGACATTTCCCTTAACCTCGATATGCTTGATAGTCGAAAGAGGGGTCAAGAGATAGATAGAAAGGAGGAGAACCAGAACACTCGGCACCAAGATACTAACTGCCCGCCAAATATGAACGGGAGCAATTTTAGGTTTGGCTGGTTTCTCTGGTTTTTCTTTTTTCTTCTCTTTTTCTTCTTTGACTTTAGGATCATCCTTTTGAGTTTTCTCAGCTTTCTCGGAGGGTTCCTCGCTTGTACTTGAGGCTTCCTCATCTGACTCACTCGAGGATTTCTTGGCCTCCTCTAACATCTTAGAGTTTTCCTCCATTCGAGCTTGTTTTTCCTTTTCCTTCTCCGCAGCTAGAGCAGCTTCCTCCTCAGCCTTCTTTTTCAAATATTCTTGGTTCCGTTTCTGCCATTCAGACAATTCTTGCTTCTGGTTTGATTCTTTTTTCTTATCCTTTGACATTGATATTCCTTATGCTAGGTCTTTTCTTAGTAGATCGTAAAAATCTGCAAGAGATTTCAATTCAGTTGAAGCCTTCATGCTAGCTTTGTACTGATCCTTGTGACTAAGCAGGTGGCTGAGTTTCTCTTCCAAGCTTTCCAAGGTCAAGTCACTTTCTTGAAGTTCTTCTGCATAGCCTTTCTTAACAAAGTAGGCTGCATTTTCAATCTGGTCTCCTCGACTTGCTTCACGACCCAATGGGACGATGAGATGGAGTTTTGCCATGGCCAAGAGCTCGAAAATCGTATTGGCACCACCACGTGTGACAACAATGTCAGCCAATTCCATCAAAGGTTGATAGAGGTCCGTCACATAGTCAACACGAAAGAGATTTTGACTCAACTCATTGAGGCTAGAATCTCCAGTGAGATTGATAATATTGTAGCGTTCGGTCAGTTCTTGCTTATGATCTGTCACCAATTGGTTAAATACACGAGCTCCTGCAGAACCACCGACAAACAATACCGTTGGCAATTTAGGATCAAAGTGGGTTTGGATATCCACCAATTCATCTGGTTCAGGAGTTTTTTGGTCTGAAACCTTGGTCACAGCACCCACATGCTCGACTTTTGCGAGACCAGCAGCCTGCTCAAATGTTGAATACATCTTAGTCGCAAATTTATAGGCAATTTTATTGGCCAAGCCCATAGACAGGTCCGATTCGTGAATAAAGACAGGCACTCCTGACACACGCGCAGCGATAACCGGCGGTACAGAGACAAATCCTCCCTTAGAAAAAAGAGCCTGTGGACGCAGTCGTAACATGATAAAGAGGGATTGGACAATTCCCCAACCAACTTTGAAGACATCTAGCATATTTTGCCAAGAGAAATAGCGACGTAATTTCCCAGTCGCAATGGAATGGAAGGTCACATTTAAGCCTGATTTGAGGATTTCTTGGTGTTCGATTCCGTGTTTATCACCAATATAGTGGACTTCCCAGCCGTCTTCGATGAACTTGGGCATTAACAAAAGGTTAAGGGTAACATGTCCAACCGTCCCCCCACCTGTAAAGACAATTTTTTTCATATTATTCCTTTAACTCCGCTACTGTGTCGATAAAGAGGTCGCCACGTACTTCAAAGTTAGCATACATATCCCAGCTAGCATTGGCAGGACTGAGGAGAACCACGTCTCCTTGAGTCGCAAGCTCATAGGCCTTGCGGGTCGCATCTGCAATATCTGTCGCATCCACATAAGCCACACCAGCCTTCTCTGCTGCCCGTTTGACACGTTCTGCAGACTGACCGAGGATAACCATCTTCTTGAGCCCTGTAATATCTGGAACCAATTCGTCAAACTCATTGCCACGGTCCAAACCACCTGCAATTAAGATAACCTTACTATTGTCAAATCCTGACAAGGCTTTTTGAGTAGCCAAGATATTGGTTGATTTGCTATCGTTATAGAATTTGACACCCTTAATCTCATCCACAAATTGGAGACGGTGTTTGACACCACCAAAAGCTGACAAGACTTCTTTGATGGTTTGATTGTCCACACCACGAAGCTTAGCTACAGCAATGGTCGCAAGGGCATTTTCCACATTGTGGCTACCTGGAACTCCAATTTCACTAGCTGCCATGACCACTTCTCCACGGAAGTAGAGCTGACCATCTTCCAGATAAGCTCCATCTACCTTTGCAAGTGTTGAAAATGGTACAACAGTAGCTTGTGTTTTAGTGGCCAATTCTTTTGCCACGTCTTGGTTAAAGTTCAAGACAAGGAAATCAGCTGCTGTCATATTATTTTGGATATTCCACTTGGCTGCCACGTATTCCTCAAAAGAGCCATGGTAGTCGATATGAGTGGGCATGAGGTTGGTAATGACCGCAATCTCAGGATGGAATTCTTGAACACCCATCAGTTGGAAAGAAGAAAGTTCCATGACAAGCGTGTCCTTAGCCGTTGCAGTTTGAGCCACTTGACTGGCAGGATAGCCGATGTTCCCTGACAAGAGACCATGTTGCCCAGCAGCAGTCAAAACTTCCCCAATCATCGTCGTTGTGGTTGTTTTCCCATTTGAACCAGTGATACCGATAATTGGCGCATCTGAGATTAAGTAAGCCAATTCCACCTCAGTCAAGACTGGAATCCCCTTTGCCAATGCCTTTTCAATCATGGGATTGCTATACGGGATACCTGGATTTTTCACCATCAGAGCGAAATCTTCATCCAAGAGCTCCAAAGGATGCCCACCAGTGACAACCTTGATTCCCTCTTCTAGCAAACTTTGTGCAGCAGGATTTTCCTCAAAAGGATTGCCGTCATTTACCGTCACAATGGCTCCCAGCTTGTCCAACAAACGGGCCGCAGACTCACCAGACTTAGCCAAACCTAAAACAAGTACTTTCTTATTTTTAAATTGATCGATTACTTTCATGTCTCAAACTCCATTTCTACTCCTACTATTTTACCATTTTTACGGAAATAAAAAAGCCACAAAGTGTATTTGTGACTCTTTCTTCTAACTTAATGTTCTCTTATCATCGATGAGATAAATCGGTAACTCGAATGACTTGATCCACTTGCTCCCAGATAAGAGGATTGTGGGTCGCAATAATAATCGTTCGATTCGGATTTTTTAATGATTCTAGGATAGAAAGTAATTCCTCAGAGTTTTTGGGGTCTAGTGAAGCGGTTGGTTCATCTGCGAGAATCAAAACTAACCTGCACTCCAAAAGTTCGACAAAAAATATCTAACCCTTAGAGTGCAGGTCAACTCTCAGTACTTTATATCCTTACCTGTCTTTCTTCTGACCGCTGGCCGGTGACAAACATGGTAAAGGTTGCCTTACAGACATTTCTGCCTTCTTGATTGGTGATATCGACATCCACTACACAAGTGGTACGTCCTTGGTGGACACATTCTCCTTTAATGGTCAGCACATCGTCGAGTTTTCCTGCTTTGAGGTAGTTGATAGAGGACTGGAGCGTCACTCCGTCAAGTCCTAGCGAAATGACAACCAAACCACTAATCTGGTCACAAAGAGTAAAGAGATAGCCACCATGGGCATTGCCATAGTAGTTGAGCGACGAGTCCACTACTTTTGTCGTCACCACAACCTGACCATCTCTCATTTTTTCTATTTCGTAATTTTCAAAGGCAGATATAGCGTCAAAATGAAAATCTTTCATCGTTTCCTCCTGATATTTCAAACGACACTATGATACTACTTTTTATAGGACTGTGCAAGGAGAAAGCTCCTAGTCTGACAAAATTCCGACCTGCTCCACAAAGCGCATAAAGGCTGCCTGTCCTTGTTCCGTCTGCTTGTAAACTCCTGCATCCTCCAGAACACGCGCAAAGATAGCACCCACAGAGTCCTTGACGATTTCAAGGGCTTTTTCTTTATCCGCTAGGTCTGGATATTTTGCTTTGAGCTGGTCTGCCCATTCCTGATGATAAGTCGCAACTGTATCCCCTTCTCCAACAAGATAGCTGGCGACTTGCTCCACTTCTTCTTTCAGGCGTGGTGGCAAAATAGCCAAGCCCATGACCTCAATCAAGCCGATATTTTCCTTCTTGATATGTTGGACATCCTTGTGGGGATGATAAATTCCATCAGGATGCTCTGGCGATGTCTGATTGTCCCGCAAGACCAAGTCCAACTCAAACTGTCCATCGCGTTTACGAGCAATCGGTGTGATAGTATGATGTGGTGTCCCGTCCGTCTCTGCCAAAATCTGCACTGCAGGATCTGAATATTGTCGCCATTCCTGTAAAATCTTATCAGCCAAGTTGATCAAATCCTCTTTAGAATCCGAAGTCAAACGTAGCACTGACATTGGCCACTTGACAATCCCAGCCTTAACCTGCTCAAAACCAGTAAATCGGAAGGTCTTTTGCAAAGGAGCTAATTCCATAGGAAACACGTGACGGCCTCCCTGATAGTGGTCATGAGTTAGAATAGACCCCCCCACTATCGGCAGGTCGGCATTAGATCCAGCAAAATAGCCTGGAAACTGCTCTACGATCGCTAGCAGACGCTCAAAACTCTGACGACTGATAGCCATAGGTCGATGCTGCCCATCTAAAAAAATACAGTGCTCATTAAAATAAGCATAGGGCGAATACTGGAAGCCCCACTCCTGACCCGCCATTTCAAAACGGATAATGCGGTGATTGCTGCGAGCTGGATGATTAACCCGACCATGGTAGCCCTCGTTCCCTAGACAAAGCTGACACTGGGGATAATTGCTAGCTTGCACCAACTTGGCTGCCGCAATCTCTTTCGGATCCTTTTCAGGTTTAGAGAGGTTGATAGTAATCTCAAGTTCTCCGTAGTCAGATGGAACACGATAAGCAATATTTTTAGCAATGGCCTTGAGTTTGATGTAGTCATTTTTCTGACTGAGCTGGTAAAAATCCCCTATCGCCTGCTCAGGAGAGTGAGCATAGGTGGTCCAAAAGTCACGATTAACCTGACTTGGACAAGGGGTCACCAAGTCCATCAGTTCAGCACCTAGGATTTCACGCGCAGCCTGACTATCCTCAATCGTCTCTAATCGAACCGCCTCCTCGACCAGCTGGTCCTTGAGGTCAATCAAATCATCCAGATTCGTCTCAACTTCCAAAACACCTTCGCCCACTCGAGCCAAAACACGATTGCTTAGGTAGATTCGATCCATTTCCTCAAATGAACTTTTAGTAATGACTTCCGTGATAAATGCATCTAGAACTCCCTGACTCATTGATTCTCCTTCTTACTTTCTAAATAGTCTCTGACAGCATCTAAATCCTGAAAAACTTGTTCTGTTTTATTTAAGAAAGACTGTGCTGGCATTTTTAAGTCTGGAATACAAATAACTGGTATCCCAGCTCTATACGCTGCTTCAATCCCTGCTTCGCTATCCTCTAATACTAAGCAATTCTCTGGTAAAACATTCAAATCACTACAGGCCTTTAAAAATATATCAGGGTAAGGTTTGCTTCGCTTTACATCTTTTGCAAAAACTAGATGGTCAAATAGGGACAGTATACCATTACTATCCAAAATCATTCTAGCTCTAGATTCAACACTTGAAGTTGCTAGAGCGATTGGAATACCTTCTCTTTGCAAAAAAGCAAGCAAATTTTTAGCACCTTTTTTTAAATTTACACCTTTGGCTAAGATTCGAGCTTCCAGTTCATAAACTTTTTCCAAGGTTTGGTCAAAGTTCCAAGGTAAATCATAGGTATCCAAAAATCGTTGAACATTCTCCTCTTCCCTATGTCCACTGTATTCTCTAGAATAGGTTTCTTCTGTGAAAGGAATTCCAAAATCTTTAAGCAATTCTTGATAAACTTTTAGAGAAATGATCTCAGTATCAGCTAATAAACCATCTAAATCAAATATTACAGCTTCCATTTACTTCTCTCCTAGTCAAGGACGCGACTGCCACCTGCAACTTCAGCGATATAGAAGCTTGGAGCGTATCCAACGACTTCCTCGTAGTGCTTGCCTACAGCTTCCTTAAAGGCCTCAACAGCATCTTTTTGCACCAAGGCAATGGCACAGCCACCAAAACCTGCCCCTGTCATACGAGCACCAAGAACACCTTCCTGAGCCCAAGCTGTGTGAACAAGAGTATCCAATTCCAAGCCAGTTACTTCATAATCATGCTCAAGAGAAACGTGTGACGCATTCATCAAGCGACCAAATGTTTCCAAATCACCTGCTTGAAGGGCTGCTTGAGCTTTAAGAGTACGTTGGTTTTCAATCACAGCATGTCGAGCACGTTTTAAACGATTTTCGTCTTTAATCAGATAGCTGTATTGGTCAAAGGCCCACTCGTCCAATTCACCCAAGGTTTGAATATCCAAGGCAGCTTGCAATTCTTCTACTGCTTTTTCACACTCAGCACGACGTTCATTGTACTTAGAGTCCACCAGTTCACGGCGTTTGTTGGTGTTCATGATGACAACGACATTGTCCTTCAAATCAAGCGGCACCAAGTCATATTCTAACGTATTTGTATCGAGGTAAATAGCACGTTGGTCAGCACCCATACCGATAGCAAACTGGTCCATGATACCAGAGTTGACTCCGATAAAGTTATTTTCCGTTTGTTTTCCGATTTTAACCAAATCCAAACGGTCTAGTTTTAAATCAAAGAGATACTCTGCCACAACACCAGTCAAGAGTTCCAAGGACGCTGATGATGACAAACCTGAACCATTTGGGATATTCCCAAAGACATAAAAATCAAAACCTTTGTCAATGACATGACCTGCTTCTTGCAAGAAATGAAGAACCCCTTTTGGATAGTTGGTCCAGCTGTGCTCTTTTTCAAATTTGAGGTCAGCAAGAGGCACTTCGATGATACCATTGTCCTCAAAGTTGGCTGAGTAGAAACGCAAGACTTGGTCGTCACGCTTGCGAGCTGCACCGTATGTCCCCAAAGAAATAGCTGCTGGGAAAACATGTCCACCATTGTAATCCGTGTGTTCGCCAATCAAATTGATACGGCCTGGTGAAAAGAAAGTTTGGTCTGCTTCTTGACCAAAAACGGCAAGAAAGTCTTTGCGAAGGGCTTCAGTAGTAAGATCTTGTGTCATATGAATTCTCCTTTGACTGTCGTTAAGTCACCTTAACGTGTAATCGTTTTCTTCTATTGTATCCAAGGCATTTGCCAAGGTCAATCCTTTTTACTAAACTTTTACTAAACTATCGGTAAAAAGAAGAAAAATATGATATACTAACCTAAAAGGAGGAGGATTTATGGCTACCTTAAAAGACATTGCACAGCTAGCCTCTGTCTCTATCGCGACCGTATCTCGTGTCCTCAATCGCGACCAGAGTCTATCTGTTACAGAAGAAACCAGACACCGTATATTAACCGTTGCTGAAGAGCTGGGCTATACTAAGCACCTCAAGACAGGCGAATCCCACAAACCCAAGCAAAAGATTGCCATTATCCAATGGGTCAGCGAACAAGGGGAGTTGGACGACCTCTACTACTACCAGATTCGTCTCGGTATTGAAAAAAGAGCCCAAGAGTTGGACTATGATATCTTGCGCTATTTTAACGACCATCCTTTTACACTAAGCGAGGAAGTAATCGGGATACTCTGTATTGGAAAGTTCAGCCGATCACAGATCACTGCCTTTGAAGAATACCAAAAGCCCCTGGTCTTTTTAGACAGCGATACACTTTCATTGGGACATACCTGTATTATCACTGACTTTTACACTGCTATAAAACAAGTTGTCGATCACTTTCTCAGCCAAGGGCTTGATCGTATCGGGATTCTCACTGGCCTTGAAGAAACAACCGACCAAGAAGAAATCATTCAGGATAAACGTCTAGAACATTTTAAAAACTACTCTCTATCAAAAGGTATCTACCATGATAAACTGGTCTTTCAAGGGAGCTTTACTGCCCAGTCTGGATATGACTTGATGAAGGAGGCCATTCACAAGTTGGGGGATCAGCTCCCTCCAGCATTTTTCGCAGCCAGCGATAGTTTAGCCATCGGTGCCCTCCGTGCCCTTCAAGAAGCTGGAATTAGCTTACCAGATCGTGTCAGTCTCATTTCTTTTAACGACACTAGCCTGACCAAGCAAGTCTACCCTCCCCTCTCTAGTATCACGGTCTATACTGAGGAAATGGGCCGAGCAGGTATGGATATTCTTAACAAGGAAGTTCTCCATGGTCGGAAAATTCCTAGCCTGACTATGCTGGGAACCAGACTGACTTTGAGAGAAAGTACGTTGCCATAACTCAACTAATATACCAACGCAAAAAATCCTAATAGAAATTCTCAAATCTCCATTAGGATTTTCTTTTTTATTCCATCACAATCATAGCCTTAATCGTCTTACGTTCATCCATATCTTTATAGGCTTGGTCAATCTCTTCTAATTTATAACTTGAAGTAAAGACACGGCCTGGGTTGATATCGCCATCAAGGACTGCCTTCAGTAAGAACTGTTTGTTGTAAGTCGTTACAGAGGCTGCTCCGCCTGCTACCGTAATATTTTGAGCAAAAGTTGAACCAAGAGCTCGATTGCTATAGTGAGGAACTCCAACAAAGCCCAAACGACCACCATTGTGAAGGACACCAAGAGCCTGATCAACCGCTGCCTCAGTACCGACACACTCAAGAGCTGCATCTGCTCCTCCACCAAGAATTTCTCGCACCTTGGCAATTCCTTCTTCGCCACGTTCAGCCACAACAGCCGTCGCACCTGATTCCAAGGCCATCTTTTGTCGGTCTTCGTGACGGCTCATGAGAACGATTTGGGAAGCACCACGCATCTTAGCAGCAATGACAGCACATTGACCAACAGCCCCATCACCAATCACCACAACCTTATCCCCTTTTTGTACATTAGCAACACGCGCTGCATGATAGCCAGTCGGCATGACATCAGCCAGTGTCAAGAGGGATTTGAGCATGCCTTCTGTATAATCAGAGGGCTGACCCGGAATTTTGACAAGAGCCCAGTTGGCATATTCGAAGCGAATGTACTCCGCTTGCACCCCATTAGACCAATTGGTGCCAATATGGCGGTCACAAGTCCCATCATAGCCAGCGCGACAGGCATCACACTCCCCACAGCCATGGGTGAAAGGTGCAATAACAAAATCGCCAGGTTTAACGGTCGTCACTGCATCACCAATCGCTTCAACGATACCAATCGCTTCGTGCCCGCTATTCTGATGGCCTGTTTCAATATCTGGATTGCGATAGCTCCACAGATCAGAGCCACAAACACAGGTTCGAACAATCCGAATAATGGCATCATCTGCCTCAATGATTTGCGGATGCTCCACTTCAATAAGACCAACCTGACCAGCTTTTGTATAAACTGTTTTCTTCATAGAACCACTCCTTTTCTATTGGTTTCTTACTTTCATTATACACTTTTTGTCAAGCTTTCGCTCGTATCAATCATTATTAACGGCGATAAGGCACTAGTTTAGTCCAATATAGTCTTTTCTTCTTGAGATTTAAGTTTTATAAGGAGAGATTTTTCGATTACGTTTTTAATAGTTTCCAGCCAATAGAAAAGGTGAATAAAGAAATATTCCTTTATCCACCTTTTTGTGGTTTAGTTGTTATTCGCTACGAAGCGATTCGACTGGGTCTTTCTTAGCAGCGATGCGTGAAGGGATTAGACCGGCTAACATGGTAAGGACAATCGAAATACCGATAAGGATTAGAGCTACTTCTATTGATAATTGCGCTACATTTCCCACATTTGTCATTTTCGCAACAATCGCATTGATTGGGAATGTCGCAAGGAAGGTAATCGCGATACCGAGCACCCCAGAGATCAATCCTTCAATGGCTGTTTCAGCAGTGAAGATACGACGAATATCTTTCTTCGAAGCCCCCATTGCACGTAGGATTCCGATTTCTTTTGTACGTTCGAGAACTGAAATGTACGTGATAATCGAAATCATTATAGAAGATACAATGAGTGAGATGGCCACAAAGCCAACGAGTACTGTTGTCACTACGCCAACCAATGTCGTAATTGAAGACATGATAGATTGGATATCATCTGAATAAGCGAGTACTTTATCGTCTTCTCCAGCTTCTTTTTTCGCTGTGTTATAGGCGTTTATGAACTCTTTTAAGTCTTGTTTTTGTTGGAACGAAGAGGTGTAGAGCTCAATGGCAGCTGGTTTGGATTTGTTGATGACGCCCATTTTTGCGAGGTTTTCCTCGTAAGTTGAAGCCGAATTGTCGTTATATTGTTGGACATACTGCGCCTGTTCTTCAGGCGTCATTTTAGCCAACTGAATTTTTTCTTCTTCGGTTAAATTCTCCGAACTGAATGGTTTAGGATCTTTGGCAAAGTTTTTACCCGTAAATACATTTAGATTTTGATTGGCTTCCTGTTCCTTAACGATATCACTATTTTGAATGTATTCGGAAGTGTAATCAATAAGGGCGCTTGTGTAGGCGATTCCTCCTGAAGGAGTATTCACGCCTGAACTTGTGCCGTCTTTTTGGCGAAGGACACCCACAATTTTAAGTTGGAGCCCATTCTCGATTTGAGTTTTCATATAAGAAGCATTATCAATCTTATTGAGCCATAAGTTATTTTCTTTCACAAAACGGTTTGTATTGACAACTGCTTTGAAAGTTTTTCCGATAAAATCACTATATTGATACGTTTGAGAAGAGAGTTCGTCGAGCTTCTTCGTATCGTTCAATTCACTGGGATCTTTGATACGCAAACTATAGAGCAACAAATCGCTAATTTGATTGTTTTCATCTACGATAATGACGATCTCGGACTTATCTTGTGGGAAGCGTCCTTCCAACACGTCGTACTTGCTTTCTAGCATTGAAGAATCACTAGAAAGTTCACTCCAGTAGTTGAGGTTTTGTAAGTATCCCTTCATCGTTTGGTTCGCTGTTTCTACTTCACCAGCTAAGGTTGAAGGCAGAATACTTTTGGGTCCGTTGGAAGTATCACTTGCATAGATAAACGGTTGTAAATTGTATCGGTAACGAATGTCTTTTGTGAGAGATTCGACCTTCGAAGCGTGTTCCTCCAAGTAAGTCTTGAAGGAAGCTAGGTCGTTCTTTCCGATTTGTTTTTTCAATAAATTCGTTAAAACCGTATTGATACCGAGCTCATGATTATCCTTGTAAGGCTTCTCGCTCAAATCTGGAGAGGTCGCCAACAAGTTGCTCTGGTTCTGCTCGCTAATCGTCAGTGGAAGAGAGACGAGGGTATCTTCCTGCACCTTTTTAACGTAGTCACTCACACCATTGGAAAGGGCTAAGATAAGAGCAATCCCGATAATCCCGATGGAACCCGCAAAAGCTGTTAGTAAGGTACGACCTTTCTTTGTCAATAGGTTATTAAAGGAAAGTACAAGGGCAGTTATAAAGCTCATCTTCGTCTTCGTGAACTGGATGTCGACTTGCTTTGTCTCCTCTGTTGGTTCGCATGGGTTTGAGTCGCTCAAGATGTTTCCATCTAATACTTGTACGATACGTGTGGAGTACTTCTGTGCCAGCTCTGGGTTATGCGTCACCATGATAACCAAACGTTCCTTGGCGATGTCTTTTAATAAATCCATGATTTGAACAGAAGTCTCAGAATCGAGCGCTCCTGTCGGTTCGTCGGCTAAAACGACTTTTGGATCATTAACAAGAGCACGCGCAATCGCGATTCGTTGCATTTGTCCCCCAGACATTTGACTTGGTTTCTTATATAAATGGTCTTTTAGGCCTACGCGTTCGAGCACTTCGATAGCACGTTTCTTACGTTCTGCTTTTGAAACACCCGAAAGAGTCATTGCAATTTCTACGTTAGAGAGTGCAGTTTGGTGCCCGATGAGATTATAAGACTGAAAGATGAAACCGATGGTGTGGTTTCTGTAGCTATCCCAATCGCGGTCTTTAAATTGCTTTGTTGATTTTCCTTGGATGAGTAAATCACCAGATGTGTATTGGTCGAGTCCCCCGATGATATTTAATAGGGTGGTTTTCCCAGAACCCGATTGCCCAAGAATGGAGACAAACTCATTCTCACGGAAGCGAATCGAGATATCCTTTAGCGCGTGGAACTCTTGATCGCCCGTATGATAGACTTTTGAAATGTGTTGTAGCTGTAACATCGTCTATCTCCTTTCAGTAATATATGTAGTCTATCACAATTTCATAATGGAGTAAATATGTTACATTTACAATTCATCAAAAATAATCAACAAATAGAAAATCGACTTCTTATGAATGATAATGTCCATGACTTTGACCTACTTCCAACTCCTCAATTTTTCGCTTATGGGTTTGGTGACTTGCTAGGTTTGCATCAACTTCAATGGTAACATTTTGAAAACCATAATCTTTGAGTAAATTACGAATGGATTCTTTACAATACTCCATATGTTCAATCTCTTCTAGGCAAACATGGACAATGGCGTCATTTTCCAGACCATCCATGGACCAAATACTGAGTTGATTAACACTTTTAACATTATCTAGCGCTGCTAACTCTTTCTCTATCTCGGCAGTCTCAATCCCTTCAGGCACAGCATCTAAGAAAATTTTAAGTGTTGACCAAAAGCGAGGAATGGCTTTCCAGAGGATAAAACTAGAAATTAAAAGAGACAAGAGTGGATCGAGAAAGTACCAATCTGTCACATACAAAACACCGGCAACCAGAATGACCGCTAGCCAGCCTAGAATATCTTCTAAAAAATGCAAGGTCAGGATAGCTTCGTTCTTGGTCTGACCCTTACGAACGATTAGACTAGCCAAGAGATTGATAAGAATCGCAATAACTCCCAACCACAGCATCCCTTGGTAGTTGACAGGCTGAGGGGATAGGAGACGAGGAATATTCTCCAAGAGCACCATGAAAGATCCTGTCAAAAGGATCAAAGCAGTCAGCATGGCGCCTAGCAGACTGAAGCGTTTATAACCAAGTGTATAACGTTTGTCTTCCTGACGATTGGAAATAGTTTCCAAGCAAGCTGATAAGCCTATGGCAAGGGCATCGCCCAAATCATGAACCGCATCCGCTAATACAGCACTTGAATTGAAGATGCCCCCAAAAATAAATTCGACAATAGAAAATGATAGATTCAAGAAAAAGGCTAGCCAGATAGATGTTTTAGAACTCATTTCTCTCCCTCCTTTGGTATAATAGGTATATATACTTCTTTCATTTGTATTATCTAATAAAATCCAAAGAAAGGATAGAAGCAAACTGTCAGCCTTATTCAGTTCTGAACAGTTTGTCTCAAGTGTCTATATGCAAAAAAGAGATCGTCGGGTTAGCAAGACGAAAAAAGCCATTTATCAAGCTTTTCTACAAGTTTTGAACGACAAGGGCTATGATGCCACTACTGTCCAGGATATCATTGACCTAGCAGATGTTGGACGTTCTACTTTTTACTGTCACTATGAAAGCAAGGAACTTCTTTTAGATGAGCTCTGCCGCTACCTCTTTCATCATCTCTTTGAAAGGGAAGAACACTTGACTACAGAAGACTACCTCGCACATATCTTTTTACATTTTCAAAAAAACCAAGACCATGTCACCAGTCTTCTTTTTTCCAAAAACGACTACTTTCTCCGCCAACTACACAAGGAACTCGAACACCATGTTTACCCCATGGTAGCGGAGGATTTGCAAGAGGCCTATCCGAACATACCGGCCTCCTACCTCAAACATTTTGTAGTAACCAACTTTATCGAAACACTGACTTGGTGGCTTAAAAAAGGAAAATCTTATACCGAAGACCAAGTGGTGAGATTTTACTTAGATGTGATTGAGATGACTTCTACAAAATCACTCGAAATTTAATCCTATCACGAAGAAAGGAATCAACTATGTTAACTTCTATTATTCTAGGAATTCTAACGATTGTATTGGCTCTTATTTTCTCCCTCCTTCATCTCGCGGCAGCTTTCGCAGCCATGAAAGAAAAAAATTACTGTCAAGGGAACATGTGTATCTTGGTGGGAAGTTGTCTCACTTCACTAGCTCTTGCTATCTTTTTCTTCGTCCCACTTGCAACTGTTATATTATGGATAGTGGGCTCTAGCATCATCTGTTACGGTGCTTACTGGAATGGGCGACAGCAAGAAAACCAACATATATCGCACCACATTATAAGGGGCACACTAGCGGCTTTGATTGCTCTCTTGTTTATCTTACTCTAACACTAAAAATCCCATCTCGTCTATAATTCGAGATGGGATTTTGTCTGCTGAAGAAAATTGCTAGTGGCTTCCACTGGCTTTCCTCTCCATTTATTTCTTCAACAAACCTTGTTCTTGTAGAAATTCCTTGGCTACTTGTTCTGCTGACTTGCCTTCAACACCGACTTGGTAGTTGAGCTGGCTCATCTGGCTTCCAGTAATTCTACCTGCTAGTTTATTGAGAACTGCCTCCAACTCAGGATGTTTATTGAGAAGAGTTTCTTTCATTAATGGTGCCCCTTGATAAGGTGGGAAAAGTTGCTTGTCATCTTCCAAGACCTGTAAATCATAGCGCGCCAACTCTGCATCCGTCGAATAGGCATCCGTAATTTGAATATCGCCTGACTGAATTGCCTGATAGCGGAGAGCTGGCTCCATGGTTGCTACATTAAGATTGAGACCATACATCGATTGCAAGCCCTTATTTCCATCCTCACGGTCATTAAATTCGAGTGTAAAACCTGCCTTCAACTGCCCTTCCACTTTTTTCAAGTCCGAAATGGTCTTCAAGCCATATTCTTGAGCAATCTTTTTCGGAACAGCTACAGCGTAGGTATTTTGATAAGACATAGGTTTGAGATAGGCAAGATGATCCTGTTTGGCAATGCCATCACGCGCCACTTGATAAACCTGATCTGGCTCATGACTCACTTTCGGTGATGGTTGAAGCAGACTTTCAGTCACCGTACCCGTAAATTCAGGATAGATATCAATATCCCCTTTTTTCAGAGCTTCATAGAGGAAGCTTGTTTTCCCAAAATTCGGCTTAACAGTCGCAGTCATACTGGTATTTTCTTCAATCAGCAACTTATACATATTAGCCAAAATTTCTGGTTCCGGTCCCAATTTCCCAGCAATCACCAAGTTTTCTTTCTCTTTTTGAGCTAAGAGGGCTGGACTATAAGACAGACCGAGCAATATGGCCACCAAGGCAAAACCAGAAAAAATCGTCCGCAATTTTGCTTTTTCCATCACTTTTAGTAGGAAGTTAAAGGCAATGGCCAGCACTGCAGAAGAAAGTGCCCCAATCAAAATCAGACTGGTATTATTACGGTCAATTCCCAAAAGAATAAAGGAGCCCAGTCCCCCTGCCCCAATCAAGGCAGCCAAAGTCGCCGTACCGATAATCAAAACCGCAGCCGTCCGAATCCCAGACATAATGACAGGCATGGCAAGTGGAATTTCAAACTTCTTGAGACGCTCCCATCTGGTCATCCCAAAGGCAATCCCTGCCTCTTGCAGACTCGGATCAATTCCCTTCAGTCCAGTGATGGTATTTTGCAAAATCGGAAAAATCGCATAAATCACCAGAGCCGTCAAAGCTGGCAAGGTCCCAATTCCCATCAAGGGGATGAAGAGTCCCAACAAGGCCAGTGACGGGATAGTCTGGAAAATCCCTGCAATCTGCAAAACCCAGTCCGCCAACTTCTCATGATAGCGAAGATAAACAGCCACGGGAATAGCGATAAAAATAGCTAGTAACAAGGTCAAAAGTGACAACTGCAAATGTTGAGATAGGGCTGTTACCCAATCACCAAAACGATCCTGAAAAGTTGATATCAAATTAGCCATGAACACTACCTCCAAACAAGTCTGCTACAAAGTCCGTTGCAGGAGCTTTTAAAATGGTCTCAGGGTTCGCCACCTGACGAATCTCTCCGTCCTGCAAGACAGCTATCCGATCCCCTAATTTCAATGCCTCATCCGTATCATGGGTCACAAAAATAGTTGTCATGCCAAATTCATTATGCAATTCTTTAGTCAGAACCTGCAACTGTTTTCTCGAAATGGCATCCAAGGCCGAAAAAGGTTCATCCATGAGGAGAATCTTAGGTTGACCAATCATGGCCCGGACAATGCCCACCCGTTGCTGTTCTCCACCAGATAATTCACTAGGAAGTCGATGTCCATACTCAGCTACTGGTAAACCAACCTTAGCCAAAAGCTCTTCTGTTTTCTGAGCAATCTCTTCCTTAGTCCACCCCTTCATTTCCGGAATGAGAGCAATGTTTTCTGCAACTGTTAGATTGGGAAAAAGAGCAATGGCCTGTAAAACATAACCTGTGGAAAGGCGCAGCTCACGCTCATCATAGTCTTTGATGCGCTTGCCATCCATATAAATATTTCCATCAGTGGGTTCCAAGAGACGATTAATCATCTTAATCATGGTCGTCTTACCTGACCCAGAAGGCCCAACTAAAACCATGAACTCCCCATTCTCAATTCGTAAATTGACATCTCTCAAGACATCCTTTTCTGTGTAGCGTAGCGCTACATTTTTATATTCAATCATTCTTTGTCCTCAATTTAAAACTTCCCTCGGTTGGTCAAGTCTTCTACCTTAGGCATGACTTCTTTATTGTCCCAATGCTCAACAATCAAGCCATTCTCCAAACGGAAGATGTCATACTGGGCATAGGCAACGCCATCAATCTGAGTCTGGCCATAGCTGACCACATAGTTTCCTTGTCCCAAAAGCTGGAAAACAAAGTCGAAAGTAACCTCATGTTCAGCCACATAGTTTTTATAAGCATCACTTCCTTGTCCAATCTCATGATTATGCTGAATCAAATCGTCTGCCACATAATCACTCCACTGCTCCAGCTCCCCATTTTGGAAAATTTCTGTCAAGAAACGACGAACGGTTTTTTTATTTTCTGCCGTTTTGTCCAAATCCTTGATCTCAAAATCTCCAAAGATCTGGTCTAACTGTCCATTTTCAGGTGTTCGATAGTAGTCAATGACATCCCAATGCTCCACGATACGACCATTCTCATCCGCACGGAAAGTATCCGTCGTCACCCATTGAGCTTCCCCGCCATTGAGATATTGATGAACATGGACAAAGACCAGATTGCCGTCTTCAATAGTGCGAACAATCTTCATCTCACGCTCAGGATGGCGCTCAAAGAAATTTGCAAAGAAAGCCGCAAAACCTTCTTTCCCATCTGGCACACCTGTCGAGTGTTGAATGTAGGTATCTCCTACAGACTGAGCTTGAGCCTCGGCAACGCGCCCATCTTGAATGGCATGAATGTATAATTTTTGTGCATTTTCAACTTGTTTTGACATGATTTATGCCTCTTTTTCTTTTAAATTTGCTAAGATGCGTTCCTGATAACTTTCAAACTGGCGAATTTCTTCCTCAGTGAATCCTTTATAAAAAATAGCATCCAGTCTTTGACTAACACGATGGCCAACTTCTTTCTGAGACCAACCCTGCTCTGTCAACTTGACATATTTCTTTCTCTTATCTATTCCACATGGGCTAATGATGACCAGGTTTTGCTCCTCAAGTTTCTTAATCATAGTTGTCAGCGTATTGTTAGCAAGACCAGTCGCCAGCGCAATATCTGTAGCTGTAGCACAGCCAGTTTCACTATTCCATAAAACCGCTAAAATCTTTCCCTGTTCACTCCGATAAAGAGCCTCAGGATCCTGATTCAGTAACTTTTGAAAAATCCGCCCATTTAACAAACGAATATGATGGGCAACTAAATGACTATCTTTCATGACTTCTCCAATTTATTTCTATATCGAATTTTTTCTATTGTAACACCTTTTGTTCCATCTGTCAACTATTTCGATTTAGAAATAATTTTCAACAAAAAAAGATCTTCTACCTAGAGTAGAAGATCTCCATTCTTGAGTAACTTAATCTGTCATTTCGGCCACCAGTGTTCGATGTTCCAGTGGTAAACTGCACATAACCAGCAAGAAGATAAATCCTGACTGTACCCAGAAGAGAGCCAAGTCAAAAATTCCATGTACAGCGACTACTGTAAGGAAGGAGAGATAAAGACCGATAATTGGTCGTTTACCAGACTCCTGACTCATATCCATCATCATGTGAACCGGGATAACCGAAGAAATGGATAAGAGAATGGTTCCAATCAAACCATAACTCAAAATAGTATCGATGTAAAGACTATGCGCGTGTTCGTGATAAGGTGCATGAATTCTCGGATAGGAATTCATATAGGTCAGTGGACCCTCACCCCAGATTGGATTTTGTTTAAACAAAGTCATACCCGCATTCCAAATTGAAACACGCTCTTCCATTGAAGAATCTAGGGTTCCCATACGGACACCCAAATCGCTTGAGAAGAGGAAACAAAGGCCAATCCCGAAAACACCAATACTGAGCCAGAAGGCGCGCCAGTTTTTAATGGTTGTAAAGAGATAAATGATTGCACCAGCAATGATGGCAGGAAAGGCAGTTCTATTTTGCGTGAAATTCAAACCAAATAGATTCACAAAACCTGCTAGCACACAAAAGATTTTCAGCCATCTTAATTTCGTCGTTGTAAAGAGGTAAAAGGCAATCATGATACAGAAGCAACAGATAATCCCATAGTAGTTCGGATTAAAGAAGGTGACCTCTGCACGGTTCTGGTGCCATACTTGCATATTGGGCGAAAGAAAGGAATAGTTAAATTTCTTTACAATTTGGAAATGCTCCAAGGTAGCAAAAGCCGCAGAGAGCACACTACCAAACAAGATTGTCTGCAGTATCAGTCGAAAGAAAGCATGTGTCAGACGTTTCTGGTAATAACTAAAGAAAATGAGGAAGAGAAACATCAGTAAAGATGCAACCAATCCAAGCCAGTTCTTGGCGACGATAGAGATGATACTACTGTAGGCAATAAAAAAGAGAAGTACAGGATGTTTGATTAATCCTTTGATAATTCCCTTCATCTCCCCAGTAACAAGTAAACTTATCAAATATAAAGCAAAGAGCGCTAAGAACAAATAAAAAGGTAAAAAGATACTTATGATCATCAAATACAAAAAGAAATCTTTTTTCGAAAGCCCTCTTATCTTATCCAGTAATCCAATTGATTTCAAAACGGATCCTTTCTGTTCTGGATTTCTCCAGAAGATAAATGCTAAACTATCTTTTAATTTTACCATTTTTTCCGTCATTTGGGAACAATGAACACGTTTTCGCCACAAAAAAACTCTGTTATTGATATGGTACTAAAACCGAATTTCTCTGCCGTTTTCCACTACTTGATATGTCTGACTTTGCAGATCAATTTCTGCTACTGCTGTTACAGACTTGTCTTTATTTTGACGTTTAATCACAATGCTGTATTCCGTTGGTGTTTCCACCTCTATAGTTCCTTCTATATCAAAGGCCTCTGACCGATTACGGAAAGAAAATAGATTGAGAAGAGACTTCACCACAGGACGTTGAACTTCTTCTGCTATTTCCTCATTGCTATAGTAATGACGATTAATATTTCGACCTTCCTTAGTTTCTTCTAATAATTTCAAGTCATTTTTTCCTGCTAATAGACCCACATAGTAAACCTGAGGAATGCCTGGAGCAAAAGCTTGAATCAGACGAGCGAGGAAGTACTTGACATCATCATCTCCAAGCGCAGAATAATAGGTTGAATTGATTTGGTAGATATCTAGATTGTTATACTCTGCACTAGAGTACTTACGTTTGACATTCGCTCCAACCTTATAGAGCTCATTTGAAGCATAGTCAATTTCCTCATCGGTCAGGATATCCTTGACATCCACCACTCCAATCCCATCATGAGTATCTAGTGTCGTAAATTGCTTCATCGGGCTCATCTTTAACCACTTAGCCAAACGCTCTGTTCTGGAACTGTAAAGAGTATAAAGGGTCACCATTGGAAGAGCAAAATCATAAACATAGTAATCATGGTCCGCTATTTTAAACTGAATCGAGTAGTGCTCATGAATCTCAGGTAAGAGCTCTGTCCCATACTCAGCTGCTATATCTCGAACTTTGTCCAATAAATTCCAAATATCTGGCTCCACAAAGAAATCATTGGTATCCAATTTCTTCACTGCATAAGCAAAGGCATCTAGACGAATCAAATCACACCCATTACTTGCTAGATGTTGAATCGTCTTACGGATGAATGCCATCGTTACTTCTTTGGTCACATCAAGATCAATCTGCTCCTCACCAAAAGTATTCCACAAATGTTCTACTGAACCATCTGCAAAAAGAATCTCTTGCTTTGGTGCACGATCCTTACGCTTGTAAATTAAATCTACATCAGCTTGTGTCGGACGATTTTCCGGTCAAAACTTGTCCCAGTTTAAAAAGAGATCTTTAAATTCACTAGCTTCATGTTTTTCTTGATAGTCCTTATAATATTTAGATTGACGAGAAATATGGTTAATCATAAAGTCAAACATCAGATAATATTTCCCACCTAAACGCTTAACATCCTCCCAATCACCAAACGCTGGATCCACTTCGTCATAGTCAACCGGTGCAAATCCACGATCTCCTGTTGACGGGAAAAATGGTAGAAGGTGAACTCCCCCAATAGCATCGCCAAAATGTTCTTCCAAATTCTCATACAAGTCTTTAAGGTTATTTCCAAGACTATCTGAGTAAGTAATCAACATAGTTTTATTTTGAATGGTCATAGATGGTCTCCTTTTTCTGATGAAAGCCAAGTCTTATATGACCTGGCTTCGTAAATGAAAGATATTTTTAGATTTTTGTTCACATCGAACTCGTACTAATATAGACTGCACGTAACTAAGTACTACTTTCTTTTTTCTACATAGAATTGTAAACAAGCTGAACTGTTCCTCTATGTATGGAATTATAAATTCCCTAAGCACTTTTTTACTTCACTGCCCCGTTACTCATTCCTGAAATGATATGTTTTTGGAAGATGAGGTAGACAATTGTTATCGTTACAATTCCCACAATATAAGATGCAAAACTTGGACCATAGTCATTGAAGTACTGACCTTGGTAGTTGTATTGGAAGAGAGGCAAAGTCCACATCTTGGAATCCTTATTCAGAATCAAGAGTGGCAACATAAAGTCATTCCAGAACCAGAGAGCATTGATAATCAACGTTGTCGCATGCATGGGCTTCAACATTGGAAAAATGATTCGACGATAAGTTGTAAAACGATCAGCCCCATCGATTTCCGCAGCTTCATCCAAACTATCTGGTACACTGATTTTTATATAACCAACATACAAGAAGAGAGTCTGTGGAATAGCATAAGTTAGGTAGAGTATTACTAGCCCCCACATATTTGCCAGACCGAGTTTACTCATCATAACTGTGATGGGAATCATAATCACCTGAAATGGAACAAATATCCCTAAGATCAAGAGCGAATACATAATTGCAAAGGCTTTTTTCTTGGACATATTTCGAGCAATGGAGTAAGCTGCAGCTGGTATAAAGAAAGCTACTACAATCAATGATAACACCGTAATAACAGCTGAATTCCAGAAATAGCCTCCAATTCCATCCGAAATCAATCGTTCATAATTACTCAACGTAAAAGGATTGGGCAAACTAAAGAAATGATTCATGATATCCTTAGTTGTTTTGAAAGAACTAAATACCGTTACCAACAAAGGAACAAGTATAAGAATACCACCGACTATCAAGAGGACATATTTCCAAAACTGATTCAATTTTTCTTCTTTTTTCATGTGTAGGACTCCTCTATTAGATTTCAAATTTCTTTGATAGCTTGATTTGGATAAGAGAAACAATTCCAATAATTAAGAATAAAATCAAGGCAATTGCATTCGCATATCCATATTGATTACTCTTGAAAGCATAGTTGTAGACTAAAAGTCCAAGAGACGTTGTAGCATTATTTGGACCACCACTCGTCAATGCAAAAATTTGGTCAAAGGCTGTCAACCCGGACTTAAGAGCCAGAATAAAAACCATAGAAATCGTCGGCAGCAAATAGGGTAATTCAATCTTCCAAAAGGTTTGTTTACTTGTTGCACCATCAATTGATGCTGCCTCTAAAATATCAGTTGGAATACTCTGAAGACCAGCAAGAAAGAGAATAATTGGCATTGCTACTCCTTGCCATAGAAGAACAAAGATAGTTGCCACTACCGCTCCGACAGGTGTTCCTAATAGACTCTCTTGTAAAAAGCTAATTCCTAAAATTTTTCCAATCGTTGGAAGCCCATAGTTGAAGAATTGTTTAAAAATCAAGGAAACTGTCAAACCAGACAAAACAGCCGGGAAAAAGAACCAAGCTCTAAAGAAGGTCTGCCCCTTCATCTTCGAATTTAAGGCTCGTGCCACAACCATCCCAATCACAATTTCCCCAACAATCAATGCCAGAGTTAAAATCAAAGTAAAAGCTATGGCTGTGAAGAATTTCCCATCAATCATCAGCAATTTGTAGTTATTCAAACCAACAAATTTGTAATTATAGGTCAATCCAGTCCAGTTAGTCAAACTATAGAAAGCACCTTGCACCATCGGAAAGTAAAAGAAGATAGCTTGTAAAGCAAGCGGTATGAGCAAAAATGTCCAACCCCAGTATTTATTTAAAAATTTTCGAATAGCCATATCATCTTAACTCCTATTCTAGTCCAAATCTGCCTTCATTGGATTAAAGAAAGCATTGAGATTGTTTGCCATATTTTTCAGATTTTTATCCATCAGATAACCTGCACTTAGATTAAAAAAGTCTTCTTCAGAGTTCCAGCGTTGGCCCAACCAAACATAATGTTTATCCGTAAACGCCAGTTTAGAAATATCTGCAAGCGCTGAATCTTCTTTTTCCTGTATGCCTTTCACCGCAACTGGTGAACCATCTACATCATAGTATGACTGCATAGCTTTTGGACTAGTCATATAGCTGATAAATTCTTCGGTTTCCTTAGGATGTTTGGTAGTAGCTGAAGTTGATAATGCCATGTCCCCTGCACCAACAGTGACTTCTTTTCCTACTTCTTCGCCTGGGAAGGCAAACATCCCCACCTCAAATTTTGGATCCTGTTGATTAATTGCGGCTAATGCCCATGATCCTTGTGGCATCATCAAGACTTTTCCACTCGAAAATGCTACCACCGCATCATTATAAGAGGCACCACGCCAACCATCTTGAGCATTATCTGCTAATAAATCGAGTCGTTCTGCATCTGCTTTTAAAATAGCATCATCTGCAGAGATAGCGTTTGGTTTTGAAAAGCGAAGGTAGTTATTAGCCGCGTCTCCACTACCCGTAAGAGTAATGAGAGAAAGTTGGTGGTAACCATTTAATGTCCAGCCTTCATTGCCTGCAACCGCAAATGGAGAATTCCCACTATCTTTTATCTTTTTAACAATCTCTTGAAACTCTTTAAAAGTCTTCGGTTCCTCAAGCCCTAATTCTTTAAACTTCGTTTTATTGTAATAGATTCCATAAAGGTTGGCCGTTAAAGGCACACTATAAATCTTGTTATTGATTGCATACTTTTCGGCATAGTCATTCTTGATGTTCTCAAGATAGGGTTTTCCTGTCATATCTGCAAAATAACCTGCTTTCGCCCACTCCTGAAAATCCATATTTTGAGGATAGATATTAATAATATCTGGAACATCTCCTGATAAAATCCGAGTCTTTAGCACAATTCCAGCTGAAGGTACTGTAGTCAGCTTCACATCAATATTAGGGTGTTCCTTTTCAAAATCATCCACTATCCTTTGCAAGGTATCTGCCATCTCGGTCTTCTGGTTAAAAAACTCAATCGTTACCTTGCCATCAGTTGACTCCTCTTGACTACTACAAGCTGACAGTCCCAAAAGGCAGAGTCCTGTAGTAGCAATTAAGCTTATCTTTTTATACCATCTCATGATCTTGTCTCCTTATCTTCTAATGAAATGTAACTGCCTGCTGAGATAATCTCCCTGCGGAAGCTCCATAGTAATACCCGCATACATGAGTTCTGCACCTGAGTAAACTACACCATTTTCCTGTAATTCATACCGTCCCTCTTCATCCAAATCTTTTAACTTTAAAGTTGTTTCCATGGTCTCTACAACTGATAAGATTCGGGCGTAGGTTACAATTGTTTGATTTCCATAGTTAAATTGTACAGCTGCTTCATTGGATGCAGCATCGGGATTGATTAACCTATACTGGTTTCCCAACTGGACTACTGGCCGCAATTCTTTATACAAGTTCACCTGATTAGCGATCTCAGACTTCTCTTCATCTGATAAACTTGTCAAATCAAGCTCATAACCCAGATTTCCCATCATTGCCACATGACCACGAGTTTGCAATGGTGTCATTCGTCCCATCTGATGATTCGGTACTGCTGACACATGAGCTCCCATGGAAATGGTTGGATAGAGATAAGATGAGCCGTATTGAATTGGTAAACGTGCTATAGCATCAGTATTATCACTAGCCCAGACTTGTGGGAAATAACGCATCATACCAAGATCATTTCGTCCTCCACCACCAGAGCAGGACTCAAAGAGAATATGGCTGTGCTTCTCTGTCAGATAAGAAACAAGTTCATAAAGTCCTAACATGTACCGATGAGATTGCATTTGTGTCTCTAGATAGTTCGAACCATTCCCTAGGTTAGTAATATTACGATTCATATCCCATTTGATGTAGTCAATATCATGATGAGAGAGGAGTTCATCTAAGACATTTTTCAAATATTCCACTACCTGGGGATTGGCAAGATTAAGTACTAATTGATTTCGAGAATAGGTATGCTCATAACCTGAAACCTGAATAGCCCAGTCAGGATGTTTGCAATACAAATCGCTATCTACAGAAATCATTTCAGGTTCTAACCAAAGCCCAAACTGCAAACCTCTTTCATGGATGGCTGAAATCAGACTTTCAAGACTTCCACCCAATTTTTTCTCATTCACAACCCAATCACCTAAAGCACGATTATCATCAAAGCGATTGCCAAACCACCCATCATCTAATACAAAAAGTTCAATTCCAACTTTCTTAGCCTCATCTGCCAATTCTAACAGTTTTTCTCTCTGAAAGTCAAAGTAAGTTGCTTCCCAGTTATTGATTAGAATTGGACGTTCTTTTTTAGAAAACTGACTTGGCATAATGTGCTTAAGTACAAAATTTTGACTTTCATGGCTAATACCAGTTAATCCCTTATCTGAATAGGTCACTAAAGCTACCGGTGTTTCAAAATTTTCCTCAGGATTTAACTTCCAAGAAAAATTTTCTGGATTAATGCCAATAGCCACCCGAACTTCATTCAACTGATTCTTTTGAACAAAAGCTTCAAAGTTTCCACTATACAGTAGTTGCAGGGCAAACACATTCCCAGCATCCTCTGTGACTCCTTGATCACATAATAGAAGAGCTGGTGTTTGAGCATGACCAGAAGCACCACGGTTCGAACTAATTGAAAAGATTCCTTGTTCTACCTGTTGACGTCGAACAGTCTTTTCACGAGCATAAGCTCCCTGTAAAGTCACTATTTCGTAAGCTGCAGCAGGAAAATCAGCCATGAAAGAAAAGTCCTTATGAATGACAACTTCCTGATTGCTATTATTCTCCAATTTGCTGTAGCTAGCAATTGTCGCATCATTTTCAAAAGCTGTATAATACAAAGTCAGACTAAGTTTAGCTTGAGGATCTTTTAAAATCAAGACAAGCGTCTCTGTATCATCCATGCTGTGAGGAGAAGGTAAGCCCTGTGGACCATTCTGACCTTTTAAAATCTTTGCTTCTACAAATCGAAAGTCTGTTACTTCAGTTTCATCGTGCTGAACCTGTAAAGTTGGTTTTCTAAAGTCACCCAAACCATGTTGTCCAAAAATTTGACGTTGCGTATCCAAACTAAAAGTTCGATTAGTAGCTGTTGGATTAGGTGAAAAAGCATGATCGCGTTCATAAACACTATTAGCTCCTCTATAGTTCTTAATAGTCTTTCCTAAATGTTTTAATAATAAGAACCCATCCCTATTTTCAATAATCAAACTTAAACCTTTACTCTCAACGTAAAATAGATTATTCTCTATCCGAATTCCCATATATATCACCTCATCGATTTCCTGATAAAATTTTAGCAAATAAAAGCGCTTTCTAAAATAGAAAAATGTCTACAAAGTATGGTAAAATGTTAGGTAGGAGGTGGCACATGCTCGTTTTTTCAGAATACCAGACTGGAACAATTGATCTTTCTCTTAGCTTTTACGGTTATGAAGAATGTACGCCTAACTACTCTTTTGGCCCAGCTATTCGAGATACCTATGTACTACATTACATTACTAAAGGGAAAGGTCAATTCCATTATAAGGGGAAAATTGTTGATTTAAAGGCAGGAGATTTCTTTTTACTAAAACCAGATGAATTAACCTTCTATCAAGCAGATAGCCAGAATCCTTGGGCTTACTACTGGTTAGGGATTACTGGAGGGAGGGCACCTGACTATTTTGCTCTATCTCAAATTTCTGACCAATCCTACCTCATCCAGTCAAATAACTGTCATACACAAACAACTGCAAAACTCATCTCAGATATTGTCCGTTTCGCTCAGATTACAAAATCAAATGAATTGGCTCAACTCCACATCATGGGACAACTCCATGAACTAATGTTTCATCTAGGAACTATTGCTCCCAATCAGAAAAGAAAGAATATTTCATCAACCCACCAACTCTATCTTGACTGCAAACGATTGATAGATAGTCACTATCCACAATCGCTCACCATTCAAGATTTAGCTAAAGAGCTATCGGTTCATAGAAGTTACTTAACTAGTGTGTTTAAAGAATTTCACCAACTCTCTCCAAAAGAGTATCTACTCTACGTTCGGATGCATCGTGCACAACAACTTCTGGAACATACTGAAGAATCTATTAAAGTCATTGCGTACTCCGTCGGTTTTTCAGATCCACTCCATTTCTCAAAAGCCTACAAGCAGTTTTTTCATAAAACACCGAGTCAAACTCGAAAAGAACTCTCTCACTCCCTCTTAGCTAGAAAGGAAAATCAATGAAATCACACCAACTAGTCTACCAAATATTAGCTAGAGAAAACGACTATGTTAGCGGAGAAAAAATTGCAGAAGAACTGTCGTTAAGTCGTACATCCATATGGAAAGCAATTCAACGCCTCCAACAAGAAGGGCTCGTGATTGACAGTATTAAAAATAAAGGTTACAAACTTATTCATGGCGATTTGATCCTACCTGATTTGATTCAAGAGAAAACCAACTTAACCATTCGCTACAAACCTGAGACCAAATCAACACAAACAGATGCAAAAGAAGGGATTGAAGTTGGAAACAAAGGAAATACACTCTATCTTTCCACATGTCAAACAGCAGGTCGTGGCCGCTTTCAGCGCCCTTACTACTCTCCTGCTCAGGGAGGTATTTATATGTCATTACATATTCAGCCAAATCTCACCTATGACCAGCTTCCTGCCTACACATTACTTACAGCAGGTGCCATTTACAAAGCCATTAAAAACCTCACCTTGATTGACGTGGGTATCAAATGGGTAAATGATATCTACTTTAAAAATAAAAAAATAGCAGGTATCCTAACCGAAGCCATGACGTCCGTGGAAACAGGCCTAGTAACAGACGTCATTATCGGCGTTGGAATCAACTTTGCCATCAGCGATTTTCCAAAAGAGATAAAAGAAAAAGCTGGAAGTCTCTTTACACCACCAGCTCCTATCACACGAAACGAACTAATCTCAGAAATTTGGCGTTGTTTCTACCAAACAGCACCCGAAGAACTACTCTATCTTTATAAAGAACACTCTCTTGTTCTAGGAAGAGAGGTCAGTTTTATCCAAGATCAGACTGAAAACAAAGGAGTCGCCAAGGGAATCTCCGACAAAGGACAACTCCTTATCCAGCTTGATGACCAGACAGAAATCTGGCTCAATAGTGGTGAAATCTCACTCACTAGCTGGACTTAACAACGGCACTATATGCAACTAGCAACATATAGTGCTTTTTGAATGTAGAAAAGTAACAGATATATAAATAGCTAGCTTCCTATCAACAATTTACAGGTTAATAGCTTTCGAAGCATTCTTTTTATATGCCGTGCTATGTACCAAAGAAACCCCATAGCAGTGATTTTCGTGTCCAAGCATGACCAATGGAAGTGCAAAAACTTTAACAGCATATAAAAGCAGCCAAAACATAAAGACTTCAGCATTTATATTCACCAAATTTTTACTAAACATCTCATACAAGAACCATGCATTTAAAGCCATATTGAAGAGACTTGCTAACGTTGCTGAGACTATATTGGTTTTCAATTTTGGATGATAACATTTAGCCACATATAAGGCCAATATTGAAATATTATAAAGGCAAATCGGCTGATAATTTTCTCTATAAATAACCAGCGTCTTACGATTATAGAACAGGAAACCATGAGGTCCACGATGATATTCATTTATCCAGACATGGCTAAGACCTCTAATCGCATTCCAATCTACAAATAAATCAATTTTTCTTAGATAAATCCCAGTTTTATGGATTAAACACTTCCATTTGAACATGAAAGATAAAAGAAAAGTAAGGAGCAAAACCGCAACTGTAACAATCTTCAACTCCTCTTGCCCGATAGTCAAGGATAGGTTAAAAAAGCGAATTTGCGCTTTTTTTGCATCTAAGATCATTGAAATCACAGTTAGAAATACTAGAAAGATAAATAGTATAAATCTATAAAAAATACTGTGAAATTTTACTCCATTTTTCATCTCGATTATCCCCAGCCACTTAAAGTCCCTAACCTTAGTATACCACTAAATCTAGTCTATTTATGATTTTTTCTAGTATGAAAGTTACTGAAACAGCATTAGATAATAAAGCTCTATAATTCTGTAGTGAGTAAAACCACTATGGAGATGCCTAGAAAAAAGTACCAAAAGATCTATAATGAAAAGCGACCAAACCATCATTAGAAAGAATCTTATGGAACCATTACATTTTATCACAAACCTACTAGACATTAAAGACCCTAACATCAAGAGTGTGGATATTTTCAATATGGATACCCACAAGGAAATCACTGAAGAAATATGATTTTCAAAAGAACTAAAATCCCTTATCTAGAATGTGCGGGATACAAAATTCTAATTTGTCTAAGGAAACGGCGCTTCCGATGTAAAGTCTGTAAAAAAATGGCAGTCGCAGAGACTCCCTTAGTCAAGAAAAACCACCAAATCGCTCAAAAATTAATCGAGAAAGTCCCTATGACGGTCATCGCTGAAAGCTTGGCTATCTCCACAGACCTGAAGAAACACTATAATCTCTATCAGCTCTTGCTTTTTAACTTTCAGAACAAGGAGGCAGAGAATTTTTTCGAACTCATTGAAAATAATCTCAAGCTGGTTCATCCTCTTTTTCAGACTGTCTTTAAAACCTTCCTCAAGGATAAAGAGAAGATTGTCAACGCCCTTCAGTTACCTTATTCCAACGCAAAATTGGAAGCGACTAATAATCTCATTAAACTCATCAAACGAAATGCCTTTGGTTTTCGGAACTTTGAAAACTTCAAAAAAAGGATTTTCATCGCTCTCAACATCAAAAAAGAAAGGACGAAATTCGTCCTTTCTCGATCTTAGCTTTTCTTCAACCCACTAGAGTTGATAAAGATTCTCAAATTGTATCACGGAGAATGGGGGATTCGAACCCCCGCGCCAGTTACCCGACCTAACGATTTAGCAAACCGTCCTCTTCAGCCTCTTGAGTAATTCTCCAAAATATTTAATTAATAGGTATAAGTTGATTTAAACTCCTACACTCGCTTTATAGCTCTCTGTATACGGAGAATGGGGGATTCGAACCCCCGCGCCAGTTACCCGACCTAACGATTTAGCAAACCGTCCTCTTCAGCCTCTT
>NZ_JAHZPH010000008.1:0-71502 GCF_019929365.1 Streptococcus oralis
TCCTGAGCCAGGATCAAACTCTCATTAAAAGTTTGAGTTCTCACTCATTTCTGTCACTGACAGATTTATTGTTTTTTCATTGTTCAGTACTACAACCTCAGTTGTAGTGCCCTGCACATTGGTTCGTCTTGTTCAGTTTTCAAAGGTCTTTGTCACTCTTTCTCTCTCAAGCGACAACTATATTAGTATATCACAGCCGCCAACTTATGTCAACACTTTTTTGAAACTTTTTTTACTTTTTTCATCCCTGCGATACACTCATAGTCCGTACGGGATTCGAACCCGTGTTACCGCCGTGAAAAGGCGGTGTCTTAACCCCTTGACCAACGGACCTGAGCTTTTCAACTCTTTCTATTATACCTACTTTTTCTCCTTTGTCAAGAACTTTTTTTCAGTGAATTTAATTTTTTCTTTTCTTCACTAACTTAACCACTGCTTCTGTCCGTGCAGTGTGGGGAAACATATCGACTGACTGGATATACTGAAGATCATAGACTTTTACTAGTTTAACTAAATCTCGTGCCAAGGTCGAAACATTGCAGGATACATAGACCATTTTTTCTGGAACATAAGTCAGAATGGTATCCAACAACTTATCATCTAAACCCGTACGAGGAGGGTCTACTATCAGTGCATTCGCTCGGTAACCCTCTTGATACCAGCGTGGAATGATTTCTTCAGCTGTCCCCGCTTCGTAATGGGTATTGTCAAAACCCATTCTTTGAGCATTTAGCTTGGCATCTTCAATGGCTTCTGGAATAATATCCATCCCTCTGAGACTCTTGACCTTATTTGCGAAGGCGAATCCAATTGTCCCAACACCGCAATAGGCATCAATCAGATGATCTTCTTTGCTAACATCTAGAGCTTTAACTGCTTCACTATAGAGAATCTCTGTCTGCTCTGGATTGAGCTGATAGAAGGCACGGGGCGAGAGAGAAAACTCATAGTCGAGTACTCCTTCTTGAATACTCTCTTGGCCCCAGATAATTTCCGTCTTTTCACCATAGATTTCACTTGTTTTTGCTGTATTTGTATTGACCGCAACTGTGACGACTTCTGGAAAATCCTTGACTAGGTCTTTGACTAGTTGATTCAAATTAAGCTGGCGATTCGTGACAATGATAATCTGAACTTGACCCGTTTTTCTCGCTCGGCGTACCATGATGGTGCGAACACCTAGCGTTTTTCTCTCATCGGTGATGGGAATTTGATGATAAGTGAGAAGCTCAGCTAGGCGATTCGCAATCACTTGGGTTTCCTTATCTTGTACCAAACAGTCTTTCAACTCTACGAGATAATGAGAGTTTTGCGCATACAAACCTGCTTTGACCTGATTTTTAAATTTCCGAGTTTGAAATTGCAACTTAGCACGGTAGTACTTTGGTTCCTGCATTCCGATAGTTGGACGAATTTCATAGTTTTCATATCCTGCAGGGGCAAATTTTTTCAGAGCTTGGTGGAGCAAATCCGTTTTGAACTCTAGCTGTTTATCATAGTGAAGGTGCATGATTTGGCAACCACCACATTCATTATAAATCGTACAAGCAGGTACGACTCGAAATTTAGACTTCTTATTAACCTTTAGTAATTTGGCTTCAACAAAGTTACGTTTAATAGAAGTAATCTGACAATAGATATCTTCTCCTTTGAGGGCGCCAGGCACAAAAACGAGGGTTTTCTGGTAGAAACCGATTCCCTCACCATTGATGCCCATCCGCTTGATTTTTAAAGGTATTTTTTGTTTGACTTTCAGATTCATACCCCTATCTTATCACATTTTAGGGTATAATAGAACTATGAAAATCACAAAACTTGAAAAGAAAAAACGCCTTTACTTGATGGAGCTAGACAATCAACAAACCTCTTATATCACAGAGGATACCATTGTCCGTTTTATGTTGTCTAAAGATAAGGTGATTAGCACAGAAGAATTGACCGAGATTCAGGACTTCGCCCAGTTTTCTTATGGTAAGAACCTCGCCCTCTACCATCTATCATTTAAAGCTCGAACCGAAAAGGAAGTTCGTGAGTATCTGAAAAAGTATGATCTTGATGAAAAAATCACAAGTCAAGTTATCGCCAATCTTAAAGAAGATAACTGGATTAATGATCGTCAGTATGCCTATTCTATCATCAATGCCAATCAACTTTCTGGAGATAAGGGACCCTATGTGCTAGCTCAAAAACTGTCTCAAAAAGGGATTGCCAAATCAACGATTGAAGATGTTTTAAAGGATTTTGATTTTTCGGAGGTTGCTCAACGTGTGGCGGAGAAACTTCTAAAAAAATACACGGGAAAGCTTCCCGCTCGTGCCTTGCAGGATAAGATCATTCAAAGCTTGACGAACAAAGGCTTCTCCTATTCTGATGCTAAAAATGCCTTTGACGACTTGGATAGTCAAGTTGACCAAGAAACGACTCAGGAACTCATTTTCAAAGAGCTAGACAAACAATATACTAAATACGCTCGCAAATATGAAGGTTACGAACTAAAGCAACGATTGACTCAAGTTTTGGCTAGAAAGGGCTATGATTTTTCGGATATAGCAAGCGCTCTCAGAGAATATCTTTAACATTTTCATGTAAAATTCAAAAAAATTAGACCAATTTATGATATAATAGTAGACGATAAACTTATAAATTGTAGAAAGTTGGTTAGTTATGAAACTTCCAAAAGAAGGCGACTTTATTACAATTCAAAGTTATAAGCATAATGGGAGTCTCCACCGTACTTGGCGGGACACCATGGTACTAAAAACAACAGAGAACGCTATTATCGGCGTCAACGACCACACACTTGTTACCGAAAGTGACGGTCGTCGTTGGGTGACTCGAGAGCCGGCTATTGTTTACTTTCACAAAAAATATTGGTTTAATATCATTGCTATGATTCGTGATAATGGGATTTCCTACTATTGCAATATGGCGAGTCCTTACTATCTAGATGAGGAAGCCCTGAAATACATTGATTATGATTTGGATGTCAAGGTCTTCACTGATGGTGAAAAGCGTCTCTTGGACGTTGAAGAGTATGAGCGCCATAAACGTAAAATGAAGTATTCTGATGATTTAGACTATATTTTGAAAGAGCATGTTAAAATCCTTGTTGATTGGATCAACAATGGACGCGGTCCTTTCTCAGAGGCCTATGTCAACATTTGGTACAAACGCTACATAGAACTAAAGAATCGGTAAAGTTGTCAAACTGGGGTGAAAGCCCTGGTTTTTTATTTGAAAAACCCAGCTTTTCAGCTGGGTTGATTTCTATATATCTAATTTAGTAACAGTAAACTTGATGTGGGAATAGTCTTTTTCAACATCCTTATCCAACAAGAAAGCCGTGGCATCCTTCTTAACCTGAACTAGGTCAATATTCTGGGCTTGAGCTGCATAGACGCATCCACAATAACATTGACGATAAATATCATACTCCTCGCACATCTCCACCGAACGCTTGTAGCCTTGATTTTTCTTGAAATCACTTGGGAGATAGTGGGTGGTATAAATCTTTTGCACATCAATTCCGATGCTGTTGATGGTTTGAGAATTCTTATGGGGACTGATGGTCAAGGCTGAACCAAAGTAGTCAAAGCCCAAGTCCATAGCTACCTGTGCTGTTTTGTCCAAACGGTAATCAAAACAAACCTTGCAACGGTCCCCACCTTCGGGTTCTTCTTCCAGTCCTCTGACTAACTTCCGATATTCATTTGGTTCGTAGGGAGCTTCAAGGTACTGAACCGTATTGCCTGTTCGCTCATTGAAATCACTGACAAATTTCTTGGTAACATAGGCCCGCTTGTGGTATTCTGCCTTGGGATGGATATTGGAATTGGCAAAATAGATAGTCACATCCGCGTACTTGGTCAGGTATTCTAGGGTGTAGGTACTACAAGGAGCACAGCAAACATGCATGAGAATAGTTGGACGTTGCTCATTTTTCTCCCAAACCTGAACCATTTTCTGCATGACACGGTCATAATTAATCTTCTGATTGGGATTCATCTTGCTCAGAATTTCTTCTACATCAATCATGTTCTTCTCCTTTTTCTAGTCTTATTTTATCATATAAGTTAGGAGAGCTCAAATCTATTTAGAAGAGAAAACCTTAAAAGGAGGGAATGTTCTTCCCTCCTTTTGTGTTTCTTATGAATTGCTTAGTACCGAAAGTTTACATCATCCCGCCCATCATGCTTGGATCCATTGCTGGAGCTGGGGCTGCTGGTTCTGGTTTATTAGCTACGACTGCTTCTGTTGTTAAAATCAAGCTAGCTACAGATGCTGCATTTTGAAGGGCTGAACGGCTCACTTTAACTGGGTCGATGATTCCCTCTTCAATCATGTTGACCCACTCACCAGTTGCTGCATTGAAGCCTGTACCAACTTCAGCATTTTTCAAACGATCGATAACGATAGATCCTTCGAATCCCGCGTTGTGGGCGATTTGACGAACAGGTTCTTCCAAGGCACGGAGAACAATATTACGTCCTGTTGCTTCATCTCCTGTCAATTCCAAATCAGCAACGGCTGGAATGACATTGGCAAGAGCAGTTCCACCACCTGCAACGATTCCTTCTTCAACGGCTGCACGAGTAGCGTTGAGGGCATCTTCAATGCGGAGTTTCATTTCTTTCAACTCGGTTTCAGTTGCAGCTCCGACCTTGATGACTGCGACACCACCCGACAATTTTGCCAAGCGTTCTTGCAATTTTTCACGGTCAAATTCAGAAGTTGTAGTTTCGATTTGAGACTTGATAACTGCAACACGGTGAGAAATAGCTTCAGGATTTCCAGCACCTTCTACGATAACCGTGCTATCTTTGTCCACAGTTACTCTCGCTGCTTGACCTAGCGCCTCAATAGTAGCGTCTTTCAACTCAAGACCAAGATCTTCTGTGATGACTGTTCCGCCTGTCAAGATAGCGATGTCTTCAAGCATCGCTTTGCGACGGTCACCGAAGCCAGGTGCCTTAACTGCTACTACGTTGAAGGTTCCACGAATCTTGTTCAATACAAGAGTCGGAAGAGCTTCACCATCTACATCATCCGCAATAATCAAGAGTGGACGATTGCTTTGGAGAATGCTTTCTAGGAGTGGCAAGATTTCTTGGATATTTGAAATCTTCTTATCAGTAATCAAAATGTATGGATTTTCAAGGTCAGCCACCATTTTTTCACTATCTGTCACCATGTACTGTGATAGATAACCGCGGTCAAACTGCATTCCTTCCACGACTTCAAGCTCTGTTTCCATACCACGTGACTCTTCGATAGTAATGACACCGTCTTTGCCAACTTTTTCCATAGCTTCAGAAATGTATTCACCGACTTTTTCAGAACGAGAAGATACAGCGGCAACCTGAGCGATGGCTTCTTTATTGGCAACAGGGATGGCATTGTTTTTCAAGGCTTCTACAGCTGCGGCAACCGCTGCTTCAATCCCACGACGAATGCCGATTGGGTTGGCACCTGCAGTGACGTTTTTAATTCCTTCGCGGACGATAGCTTGAGTCAAGACTGTTGCAGTTGTCGTTCCGTCACCTGCGATATCATTGGTTTTTGAAGCTACTTCTGATACCAATTTGGCACCCATATTTTCAAAATGGTCTTCCAACTCGATTTCTTTAGCGATTGTCACACCGTCATTGGTAATCAATGGTGAGCCAAATGATTTTTCCAACACGACATTACGACCTTTTGGTCCCAAGGTTACTTTAACAGTGTCTGCAAGGGTATCAACACCACGGACCATAGCTGAACGAGCATCAGATGAAAATTTAATTTCTTTTGACATACTTACTTTCTCCTTCTATTCTTCAATGATTGCCAAGATATTGGCTTCGCCTACGATGATGTACTTTTCATCGCCATCTTTAACATCAAGACCTGCATGAGCTTCAACTAAGACACGGTCTCCAGGCTTAACGCTTGGAGCTACCAAGTCACCGTTCAAGGTACGAACACCTTGTCCAGTAGCCACAACTTGAGCTGTTTTTGTTTTTTCTTGGGCTGATCCTGCAAGGACAAAGCCTCCAACAGTCTGTTCTTTTTCTTCGATTTTCAAGACCACACGGTCTCCTAATGGTTTCAACATCTGTTTTCCTCCATAATGAACTACATATTATTAGCACTCTTTATATCTGAGTGCTAATTTATAATTCTATTGTATCACTTGGTCAGAAATAGTCAAGAAAAAAGTCTGACTTTCTCAATATAAAAAAGCCTGAGACCAACTCAGACTTTTCAATGTTTATACTCAATGAAAATCAAAGATCAAACTAGGAAGCTAGCCGCAGGTTGCTCAAAGTACTGCTTTGAGGTTGTAGATAAGATTGACGAAGTCAGTTACCTATACCTACAGCAGGGTGAAGCTGACGTGGTTTGAAGAGATTTTCGAAGAGTATTAAAATGGCAATTCTTCCTCTTCCAAGACCAAATCTGCCAAATCCTGTCCTGCATTATTTTCACGCATAGCACGTTGGGCACGACTTTCCAAGAGTTGGAATCCTGTGGCGAGAACTTCAGTCACATAGTTCATCTGGCCATTTTTCTCAAAGCGACGGGTACGAAGTTCTCCATCCACAGAGATAAGACTACCTTTAGTTGCGTAGCTTGCCAAGGTTTCAGCCAATTTCCCCCAAAGAACAAGATTGACAAAGTCAGCTTCACGTTCCCCGTTTTGGTCTTTGTAACGACGGTTCACAGCGATAGTTGCACGCGCTACTGACTTGTCATTGTTGGTTTTGTGCAATTCTGGTGTAGACGTTAAACGTCCAATAAGAATAACTTTATTATACATATTTTCTTCCTCCTACTTATCTATTCGCAAGGAATCAAAAAAAGTTACAGAAATTTGTAACTTTTCGAAGAAATTTTTTATTTTTTATGCACCATGAAACCTGTCGCCTGTTGATTGGCCATAATAGTCATATCTGTAATCTGCACACGACGAGGCTGACTAGTCACATAGACCACAGTGCCTGCAATGTCTTGAGCTTGCAAGGCCTCAATTCCCTGATAGACCGCCTCAGCCTGCTCTTTGTCACCATGAAAACGTACTCTAGAAAAATCTGTTTCAACAATTCCAGGCTGAATGGTAGTCACCTTGATATCCGTTGCGATGGTATCAATTCGCAGACCATCTGAAAAAGTCTTGACAGCAGCCTTGGTGGCTGAATAAACTGCTGCACCCGCATAGGCATAGATTCCTGCGGTCGATCCCATATTGATAATATGCCCCTGATTGGCTTTTACCATTGCTGGTAAGAAACAGCGAGTGACTACCATCAAGCCCTTGACATTGGTATCTAACATGGTCAGCATATCCAATTCTTCATAGTCCTGATAGGGAGCCAAGCCTAGAGCTAGTCCAGCGTTATTGACCAATATATCAATCTGCCCTATCGTTTCTAAAATATCGGAGCAGATAGTCTTGACCATGGTCATATCCGTGACATCCAGTGGAAAGATCCAAACTGTTTGATTTGGAAAAGTTTCTGCAAACTCCGACTTGAGGGCTTCTAGTCTGTCTGTCCGTCGCCCTGTTAGAACGACATTCTCCCCCTGCTCCAGATAAGCACGCGCAATCGCTTCACCGATTCCTGAGGTTGCTCCTGTAATCACTACATTTTTCGCCATCTTATCCCCCTCTATCTGGTCTATCAAATACCGACAATTTCCTAGGCAGTCCAGTGTTTGGCTGGGTCAAATGGAGTTCCGACAACTTGGTCTTCTGATAATTCAATAACCCCACGTTTTTGCGGAGCATTTGGCAGATGCAATTCACGAGGGCTACACATCATGCCAAAACTCTTTTCACCACGAAGTTCGCCTGGGAAAATGAGATTGCCTTTTGGCATCATCGCTCCAGGAAGAGCGACAATGGTTTTCAACCCAAGACGCGCATTGGGAGCCCCTGCAACGATTTGCACTGTCTTATCACTTGCGACTGCAACTTGGCAGATGTTGAGGTGGTCACTATCTGGGTGAACTACCATCTCGACAATTTCACCGACAACAAACTTAGGTTCTTTGTCATTAACAATCTCTTCTGCAAAGCCTTCCGCCCGCAATTCTTGGTTCAAACGAGCGACTTGCTCATCTGTCAAAAAGACTTGACCGCGCTCTGCAATTTCAAACAAACTTGAAACTTCGAAAATATTCCAAGCCACTGTTTCCCCATTATCTTTGAGGAAAATACGGGCTACCTTGCCTTTGCGCTCCACGTCTAGTTTGGCATCTCCGCTGTTTTTCACGATGATCATAAGGACATCGCCGACATGCTCTTTGTTATATGTAAAAATCATTCTTTCCTTTTTCTCCTATTTCAGTCCTGCTAAAAAGTCGTTAATTTCTTCCTTGCTTTTACGGTCGCGATTGACAAATCGGCCGACTTCCTTGTCCTTTTCTAGCACAACAAGGCTAGGAATCCCGTAAACATCCCAGAGTTTGGCCAGATCCATGTACTGGTCTCGGTCAACTCGAATAAAGGTGAACTCTGGATTGATCTCCTCAATCTCTGGCAAGGCTGGATAGATATAACGACAATCACCACACCAGTCTGCCACAAAAAGGAAAACCTTCTTGCCATCTTTCTCGACAAAACCTGCAAGCTCTTCTATACTATTTGGAGTAATCATAAGACTTCCTCCTCATAGACCAGGTCTTCATTTTCATAGACAAAGGTATAGTGACGACCATCCTCGAAAATGACTCCTCCGACAAGTCGCTCTAGGCTACTTTCGTAGACTTGAACATAGAGAGTCGCAATCTCACCCATATCTGAGAAAAGTTCGCGCACGATAGCGGTCAACTCTTCTTGAGTCTTCATGAGTTTGTGGTTATCTGCTGCTTTTTTAGCCCCTAAAGCAAGGGCACTTAGACCAGCCACAGTCAAGCCAGTCATCCATAATTTCTTAGCTTTCATACCATTCATTGTAACACAAAAAGGGCTCTAGGACAAATAGGGAAGCCGTATATAGGCAAGGAAAATCCCCTTTCCTCAATGAGGAAAGAGGACATCTAATTCTTATTGCCAAACGCCTGAGTTCCTGAATGAATTTAAAAACCTCTGAGATTGTTCTCAGAGATTAGAAGATAACTAGTTACTGTTCTCAACTGCTGCAGTGACAAAGGCAGTGTAGAGTTCTTCTGGACGGTTTGGACGGCTTGACAGTTCAGGGTGATACTGACAAGCTACAAAGAATTTATTTTCAGGAATTTCCACAATTTCTACCAAACGATTGTCTGGAGAAACTCCTGAGAAGACAAAACCTGCTGCCTCAAACTGTTCACGAAAGGCGTTGTTAAACTCATAACGGTGACGGTGACGGCGTTGCACCACTTCTTGATTGTGATAAGCAGCTGCTGCCTTAGAGCCACGTTTTAACTTAGAAGGATAAAGTCCCAAGCGAAGGGTTCCTCCCATATCCTCAACATCAACCTGGTCACGCATAATATCAATGATAGGGTATTTTGTATCTGGTGCAAGTTCTGCAGAATTGGCACCTTCAAGACCCAAAACGTGACGAGCAAACTCGATACAAGTCAACTGCATTCCCAAGCAGACTCCCAACATTGGGACATCATTCTCACGCGCATAGCGAATGGCTTGGATTTTCCCTTCCGTACCACGTTGACCAAAACCACCTGGCACAATGATGCCATCTGCATCAGACAAGAGTTCTGCTACATTCTCTGCTGTCACATCATTGGCATTAATCCAATTGATCTTCACTTCTGCGTCGTTGGCATACCCAGAGTGTTTCAAGGCTTCGACCACTGAGATGTAGGCATCTTGCAACTCCACATACTTACCAACGAGGGAGATCTTGACTTGTTTTTTCAGGTTCATGACCTTGTCTACCATGGCTGACCACTCTGTCATATCCGCTACTGGTGCGTCTAGTTTCAAATGGTCACAGACAATTTGGTCCATACCTTGTGCCTGCAAATTCAATGGAATTTGGTAAAGGTGTTCGACATCCAAAGACTCGATAACAGCTTCTGGTGCCACGTCACAGAACTGAGCTAGTTTGTTTTTAATTCCTTGACCAGCTGGTTTCTCGGTACGAATGACCAACATATTTGGCTGGATTCCCAAACCACGCAATTCTTTTACAGAATGCTGAGTCGGCTTGGTCTTCATCTCACCAGCAGCTTTGAGGTAAGGAAGCAAGGTTGTATGGATGTACATGACATTATCTGCACCCACATCTGCCTTCATCTGACGAAGGGCCTCTAGAAATGGCAAGGACTCGATATCCCCAACGGTTCCACCAACCTCTGTGATAATGACATCCGAGTCGGTCGTTACAGCGGCACGCTTGATTTTTTCTTTCAAAGCATCTGTGATATGAGGAATGACTTGGACAGTTGCTCCAAGGTACTCGCCACGGCGTTCCTTACGAAGAACTTCACTGTAGATTTTACCAGTTGTCACGTTGGAATATTTGTTGAGATTAATATCTATGAAACGTTCATAGTGACCTAAGTCCAAATCTGTCTCAGCCCCATCATCTGTCACAAAAACTTCTCCGTGCTGGTAAGGGCTCATGGTTCCCGGGTCGATATTGATATAAGGGTCAAATTTTTGAATGGTTACTTTAAGACCACGATTTTTCAAGAGACGGCCCAGACTTGCTGCGACAATCCCTTTCCCAATAGACGATACCACACCACCAGTTACAAAAATATATTTCGTAGACATAGATTCCTCTTTCTAAAATGCTCAAGGCCTTGTTAACTACGAGGGGAAATAGAAAACAAGACCCTTATGGATAACAACTTTTCAAGAAAAACTTCCCGAAAAACAAAAATGGCTCCCTAGTAACTAGGGAGCCCCGACCTCTAAAAGAGGTGCCCGAACAATATAATACCTCAAAGCAGAACATTTGTCAACCCGAATCGGTAAGACCTGAAAATAAGAAGATTGCTTTCAGAAAACCAACTAAATATCCACATCCAAACGGATGACCTGCTCAAGGAATCATAACCACCCGTCTAACGGGTGGTTTGCACCAGGGCTATAAGCCCAAATTACCAGCCAGCGCCTAAAGGCGCTGGCTTTCACGTTGTTCAAGCCTCATTGCTCTTGACTCGTCACTTGCCTCTTAAAGAGGCTTTAGTATTACTTACCACTATCCCTAAAGGGATCCTCATATTCTTTTACACTTAATTTATCTAGTGCTATATCATGCTTTTCCTGTTCTTGAATATATTTCTTAATTGTGGCTTCATTAAGCCCTACTGTACTTACATAATAACCTTCTGCCCAGAAATGTCGATTCCCAAACTTGTACTTGAGGTTGGCGTGTTTGTCAAACATCATGAGTGCACTTTTACCTTTTAAATATCCCATGAAACTTGAAACACTTATCCTCGGTGGAATACTTACTAACATATGTACATGATCAGGCATCAAGTGACCTTCGATAATTTCAACACCTTTATAGCTGCACAAACGGTGGAATATTTCACCCAAACTACTTCGATAATGATTATAGATAACTTTTCGTCTATACTTAGGGGTGAACACAATGTGATATTTACACATCCACTTTGTGTGTGATAAACTATGTGCCTTTTGTGCCATATTTTTCTCCTTTCGTTTTACAATTGGCTTGAACACCTTTATTGTATCGCGTTTGGAGTTTTTTTGGTATAACCTTCGACGCGCACCCGCATAGCGGGTGGCTTATTTGTCTCGCACCTTACGGAGCGAGACGGACTAATAGTCACATAATGCAACAAAAAAGGAGATCAGGCGATCTCCTCTGTTAAGTCTTTTACTCTTCTTCACTTGTTTCAGCGTCATCGTCAGAAAACTCGTCGTCTTCTTCGTTAAGATCCACGTCTTCGCCCAAGTCATCAGGCGCGATTTCGTTGATTTCTGCATCGTAAGCTTCCACTTCATTTTTCTCATCATCTGGATTTTCATCATCATATGAAAGAGCTGGGTCTGCTTCGTATGCATCTTCATCTTCTGGATCATCCGCATTGTAGTCAATGGCATCTGAATCGCCATCCATAAAGGCATTGACGCGTTTTTTCTTAGCTTTTGGTGCTACTTCATCGTCGTCACTTTCTTCAAGAGCGATGATTTCTTCGTCAATTTCGTCTACACCATACCATGAACGAAGCCCCCATTTGTTGTCTCCAAGTGAGATGAAGCTACCGTCAAAGTTCAACTCTGTGTAGAACAAAGGCAAAGCTTCGCGAATATCGCTGTTTGATGTTCCAAGGTAGTTTTGAATTTCGTTTACAAGATCGCTAAAATGCATCTCATGATCGCGACCACGAAGTTCCAAGATAGCACGCGCTACCTCAATCATAGATAGTTCACTTTTTTCTTGCCCAGCAAATACTTCTAATTCCAAAGCGTTTCTCCTCATTTTTACTACTATCGCCAGAGTGAACAGACTCTGACCTCATTTTATCATGTACTCTTTATTGTACGATAATTTTGCGGAATAGTCAAAGGTTAAATGGGAGAAAGTGACAGGACTTTTTATTTCTTTGCTACCCAGCCGATGGTATCGTGAGGTGGGTTTTCGGTGTCAATCCAGATGAATTCGATGCGGTTATATATGAAATTAAGTAACAATGTTGCACTTCTCAGGTCGGTTCGAACTTGTAGAATTAGTGGCTCTCTAAAAATAAGTAATTTAAGTGGACATAAGCAATTATTGTAAAATAATAATTTTAAATCTTACTTCTGTTTCCAGAGTTTCTCTAATTCTTCAAAATTAATATCTTTCCAATTATCTTTCCATAATTGGAAGTATGGAATATCTTTAGATGAAGGTTTATCTTCACAAACATCAATTTTCACAATCGATGGTAAAATAGTTGCTTCTCCCATAAGCAATGCCTCTCCTGTTGCTAAGCTAGGTAACTTATCAACAATTCCTCCCATAGAATCCGGTAATAGCTGTCTTACATAAGATTGATCTATAGGATTTGTTAATCGCATTGTTATAAAATTACTACACTGTGAGAAGATTGTTTCAGAAATTTCAGAAGGTCTTTGACTAGCTAAAAGCAATGTAACCCCATATTTTCTTCCTTCTTTTGCAATTCGTTCTATCGACTGCCGAGAAGCTCTGTACTTAGTTAGAGAACTCTTAGGTACATACTTATGAGCCTCTTCATATACTAATAAAATAGGTACATCACAAACTAGATTCTTACTATCATTAAATTGCTTATAGTAGTATCCATACTCAAACATAATTCTTGAAATCAAAGAAACAGTTATACTCAATACATCAAACGGCACTCCACTCAAATCAAGAATAGTAACATTAGTCAGAAAATCTTCACTATATCCAATAAGCTGTTTTAAAACTGATTGTAATGTTGCGCCCTCTATTCTATCACCTAATAAGAACTCCAACCTTTTATCATATATCTTTGACTCTAATCGACTAATATAATTTGATAATTTACCATTCAATGGACCAGCTTTTGTCTATCCTTGCCTTGCTCCTGCAATTTGTTCTTCATTTTTTTCATGAGCATATTGCAAGACCTCTTGAATATCAAAATAAATAGGGGAATCAAAATGTAATTTCTCTTTTTCTTCCTCTAGTCCATTAAATTTTCTTTTTTTACTCTGAATAACAGACTTTTTAAAAATATTTCTCTGATTATGATCACTTCCCTCGGTATCTAGGAATAATTCTTGTAATTCATCACTATTTAATAACCAATATGGTAAAACTAGATCATTAACATTGATAAGCCTAGCATTCGGGAAAGCACTTTGATATTCATTATGAATATCAAAGATAAGTATATGTGAATTATTTAGTCCTTCATATTCACCATTTTTAGAATGTATGGCATTTTGAACAACTTTTGCAACTGTGTGAGACTTACCCGAACCAGTTGAACCAACAATAGCAATATGCTTATTGAAAAATTTATTTCCCTCCACAGGAATCTCAATCTCATTATTCGATGATAACGAAGAGAATTTAAATTTAAGTTCATCTTTTATAGAATTTTCAAAAATTAACTTTATTTCTTCAAATTTCGCTGGTTCAACCGATTTAGGAGGAATAGTTATTGTATCACTTCCCCTTACAAATTTATTTTCTTCATCAATCATCCCCAAAGGTACAGCTTCAATAATATATTTAATATCAATTCTCTCATCAATTTCAATAGGCTCAATACAAAAATTTTCTATTGTAGCTATTAATGCCAAATCATTTTCATCAGCAATTCTAAGATATGAACCAATTTTCAATTTTTCTTCTGCAATCTGAAAATCCGTGATTGACTTCACTTCAATTTTAATTTTATTAGGTTGTACTGAAACAACTTGAGCATTTAAATTATCCATGTCTTTCTCCTATATAATATCCAATATATCTATAATTTGTCGAATATTAATTTTTGAATAATCTCTATTATCAAGATTACCAATCTCTAAATTTAATTGATTACTTTTATTAAATATATATAAATTGATTGGTAATTGGTCAACTCTTTCTACTTCCACCAACTTTTGTAGAACAATTGATAAATTTATAGGATGTTCTAGTATACGTACTGAAATTCCATTAAATTTATCAGGTTTAATTAACATTTCTTGAAATCTAAATTTTGAATTTTTAAACGGAAATCCATCTTTAAAAAAACACCCATCCTCATATAACTTTTCTTTTAATTCAGTTACAAAATCAACATTTAAAGTGTTATATAAATAAACATAAGGACTAAATTGATGTATCAAACGAGAATATTTCCTTGAAATTTCTGAAATTACATTTTTAACATTATTTACACTCTCTCCTTGACAGTCAAGTATGAAAAATCTATGTGCCGGTGATAAATTTGATACTCTTGGAAAATATTTTTTATGTATGATTTTTTTATAATTTTTCCACTCCAGCAATTCACTCATCCATCTTTCAAAATAGTAGTTTTTAGTTTTTATTCTATCCCAAAATTCTTTTTTTGAAATTTGACGCTTTTCAATATTATGTTCACATGCTAAGTCTTTAATTATTTTAAGAGCATTAAAATAAATTAATTCAATATCTTCTTCACTATAATCACTTAAATCATTTTGAATTTTAGATTTTATTTTTTCTATTTGATTTTCATAACTATCAGCCTTGATGTCTATAAAAAGATGATTCTTAAAATCTTCAATATCATCATCTTCTACTGTTTCCTCAAATATAACTTCTCCCTTTTTATTTTTGATTTGATAATTTGAATTTCCTGATTCATCTATAACTCCAAATTTACTAAAATCTAAAAAATATGTTTTTAGATTTTCCGTTGTTAATTCCAATAGCTTTTCATGCCCTTTTTTATAATAGCCGTATAGTCTATAAGTGAAATTCTTATCTTTAGGCTCAGTTCTATTTTCTAAATAATGTCTAAACATTAATTGTATTGGCTTTCTTATAATGCTGTTATCAAAATCCGTTTTTTCATAGTATTTACATTGAATAAAGTTTCTTTCATCACTATTTTCAATATCAATGTCCTCAATTCCCTCAATAGTAACCATGTCTGTCTCGTTTGATTGCTCCAAAATCTCTAAAATCGATTTGTCAAACTGATAAAAATAGCCCTTTATAGTACTAATTGCTGATCTTGGTTTACTCATTATTTACCTCACTATATGATGACTTTCTTCCTATTATATCAAAAAACACGGCATTCAGCCGTGTTTCTATGTTTATTTCACCAACTTCTTCATCTCATCAATTCGCGCCACTGTCGCGTCGTATTTCGCTTGGTAGTCGGCTTGTTTGTCGCGTTCTTTTTGGACGACTTCTGGTTTGGCGTTGGCTACGAAGCGTTCGTTAGAGAGCTTTTTACCGACCATATCCAGTTCTTTTTGCCATTTAGCGAGTTCTTTATCGAGACGAGCCAGTTCTTCTTCGACATTGAGGAGGTCAGCCAGTGGCAAGTAGATTTCTGCTCCAGTGATGACGCTTGACATAGCGAGCTCAGGTGCAGGGATGTTTGATGCGATTTCCAAGTGTTCTGGATTTGTGAAGCGTTTGATGTAGTTGACATTGCTGTTAAAGAAGGTTTCCAAGTCGCTATCGCTTGTCTTAACAAGGATGGTGATAGGTTTGCTTGGTGCAACGTTTACTTCAGCACGCGCATTACGAACAGCACGAATCAAGTCTTTGAGACTTTCTACACCAGTGTGGGCAGCAAGGTCTTCAAAGGCGGGGTTAACAGTTGGGTATTCCGCTGTGACGATAGAGCCTTCTGAGATTTGTCCAAAGATTTCCTCTGTCACGAATGGCATGATTGGGTGAAGGAGACGAAGGATCTTGTCCAAAGTGTAAAGGAGAACAGAACGTGTGATGACTTTCTCTTCTTCGTTATCGCTATAAAGAACTTCCTTGGTCAACTCAACGTACCAGTCCGCAAACTCGTCCCAGATAAAGTTGTAGAGAATGTGTCCAGCCACACCAAACTCAAACTTATCAAAGTTTTCAGTGACCTTGCCGATCGTTTCATTGAGGTTGTGGAGAATCCAGCGGTCAGTAACGTTTCCAGCTTCCTTGTTGACAACTTTTTCGACATTGGCAGTTGCTTGCTCGAGGGTCAAACCTTCATTGTTCATGAGGATGTAGCGAGAGATATTCCAAATCTTGTTAATGAAGTTCCATGAAGCATCCATTTTCTCGTAAGAGAAGCGAACGTCTTGACCTGGTGCAGAACCGTTTGAAAGGAACCAACGCAGGCTATCTGTTCCGTACTTATCAATAACGTCCATTGGATCAATCCCATTTCCCAGTGACTTGGACATCTTACGTCCTTGCTCATCACGAATGAGACCATGAATCAAGGCATTTTTGAATGGCGACTTGCCAGTAAATTCCAAACCTTGGAAAATCATCCGAGATACCCAGAACGGGATAATATCATAACCAGTCACCAAAGTTGATGTTGGATAATAACGTTTGAAGTCTTCTGAGTCAACATCAGGCCAGCCCATAGTTGAGAATGGCCAGAGGGCAGAACTGAACCAAGTATCCAAGACGTCTTCGTCCTGAGTCCATCCGTCACCTTCAGGAGCTTCTTCACCGACATAGATTTCGCCGTCTGCATTGTACCAAGCAGGGATTTGGTGACCCCACCAGAGCTGACGAGAGATCACCCAGTCGTGGACATTTTCCATCCATTGGAGGAAGGTATCGTTAAAACGAGGTGGGTAGAATTCTACCTTGTCTTCTGTGTCTTGGTTGGCAATGGCGTTCTTAGCCAATTGGTCCATCTTAACGAACCATTGTGTAGACAAGCGTGGTTCAACAACAACACCTGTACGCTCTGAGTGACCAACACTGTGGATACGTTTTTCGATTTTAACGAGGGCGCCGATTTCTTCTAACTTAGCAACGACTGCTTTACGAGCTTCGAAACGGTCCATACCAGCAAATTCGAAGGCCAAGTCGTTCATAGTTCCGTCATCGTTCATGACGTTAACTTGTGGCAAGTTGTGGCGTTGACCAACCAAGAAGTCGTTTGGATCATGGGCAGGTGTGATTTTCACGACACCAGTACCAAATTCAGGATCTGCGTGCTCATCTCCAACGATTGGAATCAATTTATTAGCGATTGGAAGGATGACATTTTTACCGATCAGGTCCTTGTAGCGTGGGTCTTCTGGATTGACCGCAACGGCAACGTCCCCAAACATAGTCTCAGGACGAGTTGTCGCAACTTCAAGGGCGCGTGAGCCGTCTTCTAGCATATAGTTCATGTGGTAGAAGGCACCTTCCACGTCCTTGTGGATAACTTCGATATCAGAAAGGGCTGTGCGAGCTGCTGGGTCCCAGTTGATGATAAACTCACCACGGTAGATCCAGCCTTTTTTGTAAAGGTCCACAAAGACCTTGCGAACGGCTTTTGACAAACCTTCGTCAAGGGTGAATCGCTCACGAGAGTAGTCTACAGAGAGTCCCATCTTGCCCCATTGTTCCTTGATAGTAGTGGCATATTCATCTTTCCATTCCCAGACTTTATCTAGGAATTTTTCACGACCAAGGTCATAGCGGGAAATGCCTTCACCACGCAAGCGCTCCTCAACCTTAGCTTGAGTCGCAATCCCCGCATGGTCCATCCCTGGAAGCCAAAGTGTATCAAAACCTTGCATGCGTTTTTGACGGATGATGATATCCTGAAGAGTCGTATCCCAAGCGTGACCAAGGTGAAGTTTCCCAGTTACGTTTGGCGGTGGAATCACGATCGAATAAGGCTTAGCCTTTTGATCGCCTGAAGGCTTGAAAACATCGGCATCAAGCCATTTTTGGTAACGACCAGCCTCAACCTCGGCTGGATTGTATTTAGGTGAAAGTTCTTTAGACATGTGTTTGTCCTTTCTAGTTAATTTCTAAGCTACTTTGATAAGCATCTAAAATATCAATAGTATCTCTTATAATAGGGCTCTGTGTGGCTTTGTAAAGAGATTTATTCCCAATAATATAAAACTCTTCTTTAGCTCTAGTCGTTGCAACGTTTAAAATATTGGGTTCAGAGACAGCCCAGCGAGCAGCCCCCTCACTCATATTATCTGCTCCAAGCACAAAATATACAATCTTATTTTCTTTTCCTTGGAAAGTATGTACCGTCCCTACATTTATAGGTTTTCCATTTTCCCGCTTTGTGAAACCAATTTTATCTAGTTCTTTTGCTAGTTGAACCGATACATTTTTAAAAGGAGTAATAACATAAATATCATCAAATTCCTCATGTCTTTTCTGCAACACTTCTTTCAAATAATCAGCTTGCTCAGGAACAAATTTATCCTTAGCACCTCCACCAACGTCAAACCATTCTCCCAGACCTCGAGCTTCTTCCTTTCCTTGAACCATTAAATTATCATAAGAAATTTTATTGGAAATACTGAACATCGGATCACTAGAACGACGATGAACCCAGAGAGGAAGTCCTATCCATGTCCCATCTTGTTTTTTAAAACCATATCTACTAGCAGAATCCATCAATTCTTGCGTTGATGATACAAGATATTTAAAAGCTATCTTGTGGTGCTGTGCTAAAAATCCTAAAATATTTTTATCCATAGTCTGTACTGGTTGTATTTGAGAAGGATCTCCAACAGCCATAATACGTTTACTTCTAAAAATAGCCCCCACACTTGCTTGAGGTAATGCCTGACCAGCTTCATCAATAAATACATTACCGATACTATTTTCAGGCAAACACCGAAACATGGAATTAAAGCTTGCAAAAGTTGTACTAATAACTGGAACAGTGAAATTGACCCAATCCCACGCAGCTTTATATAAATCACTAGCATTATCTCTCATTGAATAGTTTTGAGGCTTCTCCCAAATCCATAATGCTTTTTCAAAATGCTTTTTATTGTCATATATAAATTGCTTCCTAACTGCCAGTGCTTTAATAAACAAACGACTCTGCTCTTCTCGATAGTCATCATCGAACCAAAAATTTGATACTTGTAGTTCTTCATATGGAACAGAAAAATTCAACTTTTTAACAGGGTATGTAGCAAGTTCCGATTGTAATTTCAAAATTTTTTCCTGATGACGAATTAATTTATCTTCTTGTTTAGATTTCCATTCATTATACCTCTGTTGCCTTTGACTCAATTGATTTAATTCAAGTTCATGCATTTTTATCTCTTTTTGCAAACCGTGGCAATATTGACTTTCATCATGTACTTTCTTCAGTTCTGCTTTTAGACTTTCATTCGCTTGATTCAATCTCGTAAAATAAGTATCTAATTTCGATGGTGTGAAAAGTCTTTTTAACCATAAGAAACGTGGAGCTTGTAATTTTATCAACTCAACATCTTGTGCTGCTATCTGTTTGTTAACATTTAACATAGAAATAAGACGCTCATGCTCAAACAGCTCAGATTCTATTTCCTTTTTACTATTTTCTAATTGAATATGTTTATCCCGTATTTTAGATAGTTCTGAACGTCTTTGGGCATCATCCTGATGAAACTCTATCTCAACCTGCTGGTAAGCATTTTTCAATTTTACATGCAATCGAATCTTATCTGCTATATCTTGCATCTTTTCTCTTTTATCAAATAGCTTCTGATATTGAATTTTAAACTCTTCGTATACTGATGGATTCGATTGAAATTTAGCCGAATTCAACTCTTGTCGTATTGCTTTTAAAACATTTTGCAGACGGTCTCTATTCTGTTTTTTTCCACCTTCTATCGAAAACAATCCCCAATATTTTTTGTCGTTAGAAACATCTTCATCTTCTAACAATAAATCATTACTGATTTCAGCAAAATAATCAATTTTCTTTAATTCATCTAACCAATTTAATTTCTGATAAATTTCTTTTCTTTGGGGTAATTCATTAACAATATTTTTAACAGCACCATTATTAGAACTTGCAACTACGATTCCCTTTTCTGCAATTTCTTTTGGTAATTTTGCAATAAGATCAGATTTGTCATGACAAACTAGATTCCCTTTAAGCTTAGGAGCCGATAATTCACTAATAATTCTCGCCTGTTCCGTTACCAGATCTGCAAAAATATCTTTTAAAAGTGTCGTTTTACCAGTTCCCGGAGGACCATTGACACTTCTCACATCTTCATCCGCATTCGAAGCTAAATTTACAGCTACTTGTTGCATCATGGAAAGAGCATATTTAGGGTTACTAGGAAATCTTCCTAATGGATAATTTTTCGGTTCAAGTATAGTTTCTAAATCTTTGGGATTAAAATAGGATGATTCTTTATTGCCGTCCAGATTGACCCTTACAGAATCGGATCCTGATAAATAACGATTGAGATTTTCATTATAAATTGATTTTGCATATTTCAAATCCTTTAGAAAAAATGAATGTAAATTTATTTCGTCATCGAAATTCTTAACAAAATAATATCTGCAATCACTTGGTGAAATCTCATACTTTTTGAGAAGTTTACTAAAAACTTCATTGAACTCTCCATCAAGAAACGCCTGACCTAACTGTTCTCGAAGCTCATTTTCTGCTATTAAAAAATCTTTAGGCAATTCCCTATTTTTGAAAATTTGCCCACTCATAGTTAAAAAAAACTTATCAGCCAAGAACTTCAAATCTTTATCAAAGTATAGAGCAAAAGTAAATTTATAAGAAGCTCTTCCCAATTCTTCCTCCGTCGCTTTTAAATTGTATTTGCCTCTTAACACTTCAATAATTTTTCGAAAAGGGAAAATTCCACAATAAACAGCAATCCCTGAACTGGATTTTAATTTTTGACGTTTAAAAAAATCTTTTAATATTGATTGATAATCATCACCTTGAAAAATCTTATACTTAGAATCACTTTTTTCAATATTCCCTTCTGATAATTGTTCTACTGTAATCCAGGCATCTAATATTTGATTATGACTACTTCTCATCATGTCTCCCTTAAAGCATATAAAAACAAGAATATATCTTACTCATTAAAAACTCTCCCACTCACTCCTCAGCAAGCCATATATCAGACTATCACAGCGGTTTCCTTGAGCATCTTTGCGATCTCGGATACGAGCTTCAAGGGTGAAACCAAGTTTCTCTGCAACTCGTTGACTTTGGACATTGGAGCCAAAACAAGTCAGTTCAATCTTATGCAGATTCAATTCTTTAAAAGCTAGGTCAATCAAGGTACTCGCAGCTTCTGGAACATAGCCTCGTCCCCAATAGTCTGGGTGCAAGGTATAGCCAATTTCCAGTACATCGTCTTCGTGTCGATGATTGAAATCAACAGAGCCGATGACCTTATCGGTCCCTTTAACGACAATTCCATAGCCCGCTGGGAGATTTTCCTTTTGATTGCGCTCGGGAAGAATGTGCTCCAGATAATAAATCTCATCTTCCAAGGTCTTGACGGGGTGAAATGCTGCTGGATAGGCGACCTCTGGCAGACTAGCGTAGGCATGGATATCCTCGGCATCAGCTACTGTACGGACTCGTAAAACGAGACGCTCGGTCTCTATTCGTTCTGATAATTCTGCTCTTGTCATCTTCCTACCTCGCTTTCCATAAAAAATCGCCCCTGCCATCTACATGACAGGGACGAATGTGTTTATCCGCGGTACCACCCAATTTCGGGCAGACGCCCGCAACTCTTGTCTTCGAAGAATATACAAAGACACCTTTATTTCATTTTTAACCACCAGCAACCAGTTTTGACACATTTGTGGACTTCTCAGCTCCGCCACTTCCTGTAAAATGTGGGATTCAAAACACCTCTGATGGCTTTATTGTAGCAAGTTTTTCACAGAAATGCAAGGCTCAAGAAAGATTACTTGAAACTGATTCCGTGTTCTTTTAATTTCTTGATTGTAGCTGGGCCGATTCCTTTCAAGGCAAGGAGTTCTTTCTCCGTCCAGTTTTTGAAGTCAGAAGCTGACTTGATGCCTTCATCATAGAAAGTCTTAGCGCGATCTACTGAGAGACCACCCAAAGTAGCTGCGAAATCTTCTACTGAATTCGCCACTTTTTGAGCTTGTTCCTTGGTCGCTTCTACTGCTTGTTCCACTTTTTTAGAGACAACTTTTCCTGCTTGGCTGGTAGATTTTTCTGCATGTTTCACGACTTTTTTGGTCTCTTCTACAACTTTGGTCACTGTAGTTGAAAATGCACCTGAACGACGAAGGCTATTTCGCAATTGTTTTTTACGTTGGAGTTTTTTTGACATGATAAAATCCTTTCAATAAAAAATCCCTGCTCTAACAAGGATTTAATAAAGATATTCTATCAAGATTTTGGGAAAAAATCAAGAAAGGATATTCATTTTAATAGTTTCGCTCACCAAACAAGCCCTCTGGCAGATCATGAAATCCCTTGCCCGCCTTGAAATTTTCAAACTTACCAAGCAAGAACTGATAAGCATCCAAGCGGCTTTCGTAGCGAATCATGGCATCTTTGGCACGCTCGTCTTGGTCTTCTTTGTAGACTTTTTGACTTTCCTTGTGCGCCATGTCGTTGATCATGATCTGGGTATTAACCCAAGCTTCAAATTCCTTCATAAATTCTTGTTCGTAACTCATTAGTTCTCCTTATTCTAATCCACGGAAGTAGTCCGTATCAATCTCACGGTAGGGCTGAATATCCTGAACATACTCTAGCACGCCTTGAAATTCTCCGTTCTCATCGTGTACCGCAGCATAGGTGATGTGGACAAACTTGCCTCGCGACTCAGACTTGAACCACATTTCATACTTGTCCTTGACCCCTTCACGAAGACCTTGCATGACGGCTTTGACTTTCTCCAGATATTTTGGAGGATGGCATAACTCGACATTGCGCCCAACTTGGGACGGTGTCCGTTTGAAAATCATCTCATCAGCTGGCGTATTGTCATTGTAATACTGGAAAATATCCTCTTTATTGACAAAAGTAATCTCCATAGGGAGGTGATTGAGGATAAGGTTGGCCTGCTCGACCGAGAGATAGCCATTCCCAAAAGCCTGTTGACTATGGCGGTCCATCACTGCTTCCTTTTCCTTAGGGGTAAAGGTAATGGTAAACTGGCCTTCTGGTGTATCGATAACTTGCTGCACTTGGCCTTCGGCCGTGTCTAGCTGCACTGCCTCCTCTGCACTCTTTTCCTCAACAAAGCTCTGGCGTTCTGGCACCCATTTCTCAGACGGACGGATGATGGCATAGCCATAGGCATCGCTCTCCTCCGCAATCTGAAGCCAGTCATCCTGAGTAAAGGACTCAAGGAGAATCATGAGAAGGATGGACTCTTCCTTGAAAATCATGCTCTCAAACTCTGTCGCAAAAGCTTCAAAAGCTTCTTTTACGCTGCTAATCGACACTTCTGGCAGTGACTTGGCTGTCTTTAGAGCTGTTTGAAAGAGTTCCCTGATTTGATCATCCACTCCCCACATAACTTTTGGAGGTGAATCGTGTCCATAGCGCTCCATGATAGGAAAGAAGAGCTCTTCCTTGCGCTGATAGTGGAGGTCAAATTGCCCCAAAAGCCCCATTTGACGGACCAAACCCTTGCGCATCTCTGCCAGCATTTCCTCGTCTTCCATAGACTCATAGGTATCTAATAGTCTCCGAATGCGAATCAAGGCAGCACGGAGAGCCAGATTTTCATCCTTGAAGACGCGAACGGGGTGACCAGGATGCTCAGTATCCTCTACTTCGACACCCTTAACAGCGTTTTTAAAAAGATTGGCATGCACATCACAGAGCTCCATAACATCTTCAAAAGTAACACCTGAGTCTGAGTTCATCAGCTCGTGTTCCATGAGGGAAATCTCGATGGCTGACACACCTGTAAAGGTCGCATCAAAACGCTCCTGAACTGACTCAGGAGAGGCACCATTGTGCAATTCTAACAAAATATCCCGTAGGATATGAATCCGTTCATCTGCCATTAGTCTAATCCAATCACTTCGTAACCATTCGCTTCCAGTGTGCGGACAATCTTGTCCATAGGAGTTCCTTCGAGCTTAGAACCCTGTTTGAGCGATACCTTGCGACCGACTGTATTGCGCATCAAGGGATTGGCTAGTGGTTTAAAACCTAGCTCCACTAGAATTTCCAAGACTTCTGGATGCTTGTCCACCACTTCTGCAACAGGAATTGACACATCGATGATATTGTCCATGACGACCTCCATTGTATATTCTAAAATGATTCTGCTTGTTATATTATACCACAAGGAGGGCTGGCGCACACTAAGAAAGAGGGGCAACCCCTCTTTCTTAGTTCTTATCCAGATTGCGTAGCATTTCGTCAATCTTGTTTCCATATTCGATGGATTCGTCTTTAACGAAGGTCAAATCTGGGATTTTGTACAATTTTAAATTGCGACCAAGTTCACGTTTGATGGTCCCAGTTGCTTTCTCAAGCCCGATTTGAGCTTTTTGATTATCCGAAGCAAGGTTACTCAAAATAGTGTAGTAAACCTTGGCAACGGATAGGTCACCCAACATCTGAACATCTGTGATGGTCACACCTTGGACACGCGGATCACGGACTTTCTTTTGCAAAATCTCATTGACTTCACGCTTGATTTCCATGCCCACACGATCCGTACGGAAATGATTTGCCATGATATTCCTTTCTCTACTTTGAACCAAAAGCTAGGTCAGCAGACCTAGCTATTTCTATTAGATAGAGGAACTAGAGCCATTTGAATCTAGGAAACAAGCCTTTGATAGAACTGAAGTTCATCAAGGCGCTGTTGACAACGAGTCAAATGAGCTATCGTTTCTCTATTATCGTTTGATTTCTTCCATGACGTATGCTTCAATCACATCATCAGTCTTGATATCATTGTAGCCATCGATCATCAATCCACCTTCGCGACCGTTCGTAACTTCTTTCACGTCGTCTTTGTAGTGTTTCAAGCTTGCGAGTTCGCCGTCATAGATAACGACACCGTCACGGATGACACGGACTTTAGAGTCACGGGTAACTTTACCACTCGTAACCATGAATCCACCGATAGTTCCCACTTTAGACACCTTGAAGGTTTCACGGATGATGGCTTCACCGATGATTTTTTCTTCAAATTCAGGATCGAGCATCCCTTTCATGGCTTCTTCCATCTCTTCGATAACCTTGTAGATAATGCTGTGGAGACGGATTTCGACATCGTCAGCTTCTGCTTGTTGACGAGCTTGTGGTGTAGGACGTACGTTGAAACCAACGATAAAGGCATTTGAAGCTTCGGCAAGTGTCACGTCTGATTCGTTGATAGCACCGACCGCTGAGTGGACGATGGTCACTTTAACACCTTCCACGTCGATCTTCTGAAGTGAGGCAGAAAGGGCTTCAACCGAACCTTGTACGTCAGCCTTGATGATAACGTTGACTGACTTGAGCTCACCGGCTTTAAGCGTATCAAAGAGGTTCTCAAGGCTGACACGTTGCGTTGCTTGACGTTGTTTCATAAGGGCACGTTTGGCACGTTCTTCACCTGCTGCACGCGCAGATTTTTCATCTTCGTAAACGGCAAAGTGGTCACCCGCCATCGGAGCTTCGTTCAAACCTGTGATTGAGACTGGGGTTGATGGTCCTGCCACTTTGACACGACGACCAAGGTCATTGGTCATAGCACGGACACGACCGAAGGTATTCCCGACAACGATAGGGTCTTGCACATTCAAGGTACCTTGTTGAACAAGAAGGGTTGCAACCGCACCTTTCCCTTTATCCAAACGAGCTTCGATAACCGTACCGATAGCACGAACTGTTGGGTCTGCCTTGAGTTCTTGGATTTCAGCCACAAGAAGGACTGTTTCCAAGAGTTCATCGATATTTTGGTTGAACTTAGCTGAGATTTCGACAAACTCAGAATCCCCACCCCAAGCTGTTGACATGACACCATGCTCTGCCAATTCACCGATAACGCGTTCTGGGTTAGCACCTGGTTTATCAATCTTGTTAATAGCTACGATGATTGGAACGTTGGCCGCTTTTGAGTGGTTGATGGCTTCGATAGTCTGAGGCATAACACCGTCATCTGCCGCTACGACCAAGATGGTGATATCGGTAACAGATGCACCACGCGCACGCATTGATGTAAAGGCTGCGTGTCCTGGTGTATCAAGGAAGGTAATCTTCTTGCCATTTTCAACTATTTGGTAGGCACCGATATGCTGAGTGATACCACCCGCTTCACCTGTCGCAACACGAGAGTTACGAAGGGTATCCAAGAGGGTTGTTTTACCATGGTCAACGTGTCCCATGATCGTCACAACTGGTGGACGCTCAACCAATTCATCTTCATTAAGATAACCATCTTCGACAAAGAAACGTTCGATGTCGGCATTATCCACTTCAACCTTTTGTTTGGCTTCGATACCATAATCCACCATGAGGAGTTCAATTGTTTCCCCATCCAAGGATTGGTTTTGTGTGGCCATCACACCCATCATAAAGAGTTTCTTAACGATTTCTGCCGGTTCACGTTTGATACGTTTTGCGATTTCCGCAACAGTCATACCATCTGTATACTCAAATTCTGTTGGCAATTCGTGGAACTTACGCTCTGTAACAGGTTTTGGAGTCTGGTTACGGTTGTTCTTGTTATTGCCTTTTTTATTTTTCTTGTTGTTATTCCAGTTACTATTTCTTTGATTTCTCACTTGATTCTGACTACTTCGATTCTTTTGTTGTTTTCTAGGACCATCTTCTTCGTGATCATAATCATCACGTTCTTTGTCTGGTCGAGCTTGTTTTTTACGACGTGTATCCACTGGCGCTTCTTTCGCTACAGGAGCTACTGTTACTGCTGGCTGCGTTTGTTCAGCTAGCTTAGCAGCTTCTTCAAAGATTTCCTCTGGTTCCTTGCGTTTATTAGCTTGAGCCAAGGCTTCTTTGGCAGCTTGCGATTGTTTGAAGCGTTCCTCGCTTGAGCGTGCGTACTCTGCATTTTGCTCTGCTTTTAGGGCTGCTGCACGGGCTTTAAAGTCAACACGTGGTCCAGCTTGTTTTGGCTGGAAGTCTTGTTGCTGACGGCGATCATTGCCACGATCACCTTGACCTTGTGGTTTCTTCCCTTGGTCGTTGAAACGGCGATTGTCGCGGTTTCCTTGACCAGGTTTGCCACCATTACGGCCGTCGTTTTTCTGACGGTTGCCGTTTTGTTGTTGGTCACGGTTATTGCCCTTGTTTTGTTTGCGTCGCTCTGCCTGCTCTTTGGCACGTGCCTCACGCTCCGCCTTGAAGTTTCGGCTCTGCGGTCTTGCAGCCACCACTTTTTCTTCCTTAGGAGCTACAGGTGTAGCTGGTTTGCTTTCTTCCTTAGTGACAACTGGTTTAGTTGAAACAGGCTTTTCTGCTTTCTTTTCTACACTTACTTTTGGTGCTGCAGATTTTGCTTCTGCCTTAGAATCAGGTGCAGGTTTAAAACTAGCTGCGATTTGCTCAGCAGCAGCAGCTTCCACGCTCGATGAGTGGCTTTTCACATCCAAGCCCAACTCTTTTGCACGCGCTACAACTTCTTTACTTTCTTTTCCAAGTTCTTTTGCGATTTCGTACAATCTTTTCTTAGACAAATCATGTCCTCCTCTTCTATTCCATAAGAGACCTCATTTTCTTTGTAAATCCAGCATCGGTCACAGCCAAAACCTTTCTCGATTTTCCGACTGCTATGCTTAATTCCAGTGTTGAAAACACGGTTATAACTTCTACTTGATAATAGTCACTTTTATCTTGAATCTTCTTGGTCAGATTGGGACCAGCATCATGGGCTAGAAAGACTAGCTTGGCTTTCTGGTCTTGGATGGCCTTGACCACCAATTCCTCACCCGATATGACCCGTCCTGCTCGCTGAGCAAGTCCCAAGAGATTGCTTATCTTTTGCTTATTCAAGTCCTAACTCTCTTCTTTTCACTTTGTGATCAACATAGGCGATCAACTCGTCATAAAAGCTTTCTTCAACTTCCATGTTAAAGCTACGGTTAAAGACTTTCTTCTTTTTTGCCTCTAGGGCTTCTGCATTGTCTAGCTTGATATAAGCGCCACGGCCATTGGCCTTGCCTGTCGGATCGATAAAGACCTGTCCTTCTTTGTTCTTGACAATACGGAGCAAATCACGCTTATCAATCACTTCGTTGGATACAACAGACTTGCGCAAAGGGATTTTTCTTATTTTCATCTTTCCCTCCTCTAGCAACTTTTATTCTTCGATCAATTCGTCTGCAGCTGCGTAATCCACTTGACCTGCTTCTTCCATAGCTTCAAACTCACTTGCAGACTTGATATCGATACGGTAACCCGTCAAGTGAGCCGCCAAGCGAACGTTTTGTCCACGACGACCGATGGCAAGAGAAAGCTTGTTATCAGGTACAACGACCAAGGCACGTTTGCTGTCATTTTCATCAAAGATAACTTGGTCAACCTCTGCAGGTGCGATGGCATTGTAGATAAACTCAGCTGGATCTGCTACCCACTCAATAACGTCAATGTTTTCTTCTACAGGAATCATGCGGTCGCTCTTCGCATCGTAGCGAGCCGGGTGGAATTTGCTGGTGATCTTCTTGATGTTAGCACCACCACGTCCAACGATTGTCCCGATAGCGTCCACGTTTGGATTGTGACTACGAACTGCAACCTTGGTACGGTCACCCGCTTCGCGAGCTACGCTCATGATTTCAACAGTTCCATCATACACTTCTGGAATTTCTTGCTCCATCAAGCGTTTGATCATTTCTGGATGGCTACGGCTAACAAAGACGTTGACACCACGAGGGTTGTCTTCAACCTTGTAAACATAAACTTCGATACGATCATGGGAAGCAAAAACTTCTCCAGGGATTTGGTCTTGTTTTGACAATTGGGCTTCGATGCTGCCAAGGTTGACATAGATGAAACGGTTGTCAAAACGTTCTACTGTACCAGACATGATTTCTTGTTCATGTTCTTTATAAGTATTGTAGGTGATAGCACGTGTTTGCTTGCGCATTTTTTCCATGATGGTTTGTTTAGCAGATTGGGCTGCTACACGACCAAACTCAGCAGGTGCTTCTTCAAACTTGATCTTGTCACCAAGCTCATAGGCTGAATTAATGGCAAGGGCATCTTTCAAGCTGATTTCCAAACGGCTATCAAATACTTCATCAACAACTTCACGAACAGTATAGACAGTAAAGTCACCTGTCTTTTCATTGAAGTCGATGGCTACGCTATCAGATTGACCATAGCGTCTGCGATAAGCGGAACGAAGCGACTCTACTACTGCGTCGATGATATCTTCTTTTTTGATTCCCTTGTCTTCTTCCAAAATGCGGAAGGCCTCTAGCATTTCTTTACTCATGTTTTCTTCACTTTTGAATCCTCAAAAGCTATCCTTTCTTTTCTATAGTTTAACTGCTAAACGTGCTTTTGATACTAAACTGTATGGAATTTGGACAGTTTTCTTACGTGTTTTGTCCATATACTCCATAGTCAACTCATCCTCTTCAAAGGATACCAAGGTACCTTCAAAGACTTTTTGTTTATCGATAGCTTGGTAGAGCCCGACATGAATATATTTCCCAACCGCTCCAGCGACAGCATCCTTAGTTTTCAAAGGACGTTCTAAGCCTGGACTAGTGATTTCTAGGAAATATTGTTCTGGGAAGGGATCGGGCTTGATGGTGTCTAGGACAGGACTGATGATTTCTGTCAAGTCTGCCGTGTCGTTCAAGGTAATTCCTTCAGGTTTATCTACAAAAATACTGAGAATCATGTCACTGCCAATCTTTCCATACTCGATATCCACGAGCTCGAAAGGCGCTTGGATGACAGGTTCTACAACTTCTCTGACTAATTCTACGATTGTTGCGATTGCGTCCACCTCCTCATAAGCAAGAGGCGAAGATATTTCCCCGCCTCTCTTTCTCATATTCTTGCTATCAGTATAGCACGTTTGTCAATTTATGTAAAGTATTAGCACTCAAACGGCTGGTTTTCAAGCTATTTCTTAAAATTCTGCCTCAACTCGGTAGATCACTTGACCTTTGCTGGAGAATTTTTGCTCATATTCCGTCATGACATTGCCTTCAAAATCACTGGCATGCAGGTCCAGCCAAACCCCATTGAGTTTCATCCCATACTGAGAAAAACTCACTAGACTGTACTCAAACAAGCCACGATTGTCTGTCTTGAAATGGATTTCCCCATTCTCAGGCAAAATGCGCTTGAAGGTATCCAAGAAACTCTTGTAGGTCAGACGACGTTTTTCATGGCGTTTTTTAGGCCAAGGATCTGAAAAGTTTAGGTAGAGACGATCAAACTCACCGTCTTCAAAGTAGTCCGTCAAATCTGAACCATCTACCCACAGCAACTTGATGTTGGGCACTCCAACTTCAAGCACCTTGTCCAAGGCATAACTCAATACCGACTTTTGGATATCAATCCCGATGTAGTTGATGTCAGGATTTTGCTTGGCCATTCCTGATACGAAGGCCCCTTTCCCACTTCCAACTTCAACATGAATAGGATGATCATTTCCAAACAAGTCTCGCCATTTCCCTTTTGCCTCCAAGGGATTGAGGACCACATACTGAGGATTAGCCTCTAGTAATTCTGTCGCCCCTTTACGATTTCTAACTCTCATCTCTTCTTTCCATACTTGTCACGGAAGACACGCAAGGCGTAAATCTCCCGGTTTACATTATCTAAATCTTGATTTACAAAGTATTTGGCAATCTGGCTCAAGTAAGAATACTGACCATACCAATACAATTTTTCCAAAACTGTCTGATTGTACTTATAACCGTAATAAGTCAGCCAATCATGCCAATGCTGCTCTGGAATATAATGACACAGCATATGCGCCACATCAAACATGCGATCCGTCAGACGAACCGAATCCCAATCCACTAGATAAACGAGTCCACTCTCCGTCTCAATCCAATTACTATGGCGAAGATCACCATGCACAATCGTTGCATGGTCTTCCCTAAAACCTGGAACCGTCCTGCGCAAATCATCAATCACCGAGTTTAAGTACTGATGTCGTTTCAAGACTTCGGGTGCTTCCTGCCTCCAAGACTGCAACAAGTCTACTGGCGTCTCCATGGTATATCCCAAACGGCTCAACTGCTTCATCAAGGGACGTGAGCGGTGAAGACGTGTCAAGATATTGATGATCTGCTTGCGATTCATATCGTGCGGTGTCAAGATTTTGCCCGTCAACCATTCCTGGGCACACATATCACGACCATCTGGCAAACGACGAGTCCATAGTAATTGAGGAGCGATTTGTTCTCTGGCTAAGCCAGGTAGGATTGGAGAGGTGTTCATTTTTACAAAGACGCGCTTCCCATCAGGGTAGCTTCCCATATAAGCTTTGCCGCTCTTCCCAGGGATAGGGGTCAGCGTTAGCTCATTATCACCCAAGTCCATTTCTTTCCTCCGTATAAAGTTTCCTTACTATTCTACTAGTTTTTGGTCTATTCGTCAACCAGTCTTTTCAGTTGGTAAGGTAAATAAAACAATTGTAGGAAGAGACTAGCCCCTACAAGAGTCAACAAGGCTATTTTTTCTTGAAAAACCACTGCTCCGACCAGCAATTCTAACAAAAGAACGACACTTCCCACACCGAGCACAATCTGTTTCAACCCCTTCTCTTTTTCACCCTTTTCTAAAGGAAAGAGATGGGTCAAGTACTGGTAGTCAAAAGCACGATAGAGAGCCAACAACTGGAAGAGCATGAGGTAATTAAGCAGGACAACCACTGCTGTCGCAATCCATGACTGCTCGATAAAAATCACAGCTAACAAGGATAGGAGTAAGAGGCGGAGACTGAGGGCAAAGAGGTCTCCATTTCGCAGGTAAGAACGAAGATAGAGGTTTTGCCAGATTTTCCCAGGCACTTTCTGAACTACTTTAAGGATAAAATCCAGATAAGCGCGACGTTTGACACTATTTGAAACTCCCTTGACCTGAGTAAAGAGAGCAAAGAAACGAAGCAAGACTTGCTTGCGCTTGCTTTCTTGTGCAATGACATAGTCCCAGTCCAGCCCAGTTTCAGTGAAAAATTTACTGGCTTTTTGGCGAAAGAGGAGGTATTTCCCAATCCCCAATAAAAGCATATAGGCAAAAAAGACTGGCAAGCCATAACCCATGGCTAAAAACAAGGGCGCAAAAAGAAGTAAGCAGAGAGTCTGTACCAAGAGCCAAAAGACCAATGAGCGCACTGTCTGCCCTTTGAGGTAGGACTTGACCTCCTCTTCACTGACTAAGAGAAAGAGTTTGTCAGGTACTTCCATGTAGGTCGCGATTCCTCCCCAAGCTAAAAGCAAGGCAGAGACAATCCCCAAAAACAAGAGAATAGGCCAATGATTTTCAGGAAAATCTTGCAAGAGTTGACTGTACTGGTAAGCTAGAAAACCGATGAGAACCAGCAGGAACAAGACAAAGTGGTCATTGAGAACGTAACGGAGATAACCGACACACTCCTTACGAAAAGCCTGCTTTCTCTTTAAAAACAAGTCTTTCATAGGTCCTCCTCTTTGGTCAGAGCCAAGTAAATATCATTCAAACTAGCCTCAGGCATGTTAAAGGCCTCGCGCAGTTGCTGGAGGTTCCCCTGAGCCCTCACCTCCCCCTTGTGGAGGATAACAAAGGCGTCACACATCTTCTCCGCCGAGTCCAGCACGTGAGTACTCATGAGGATAGACTTGCCTTTTTGCTTTTCTACTTCCAAAAGCTGAACCAAGTCAGAAATAGCCAGCGGATCGAGGCCAAGAAAAGGCTCATCCACGATGAAAAGACTCGGATCCACCACAAAAGCACAGATAATCATGACCTTCTGCTTCATCCCTTTGGAAAAATGCACAGGAAACCAATCTAATTTTTGATCCAAACGGAACATTTTTAACAAAGGTTCTACATGCTCAAAAGCTATATTCTGCTCAATACCATAGGCCATGGCAACCGTTTCGATATGCTCTCTGAGGGTCAGTTCTTCATACAAGCTAGGCGTTTCTGGGATGTAGCCAATCTGCTTGCGGTAGTTGGTCGCATCTTCTCGTAGGGTGAGACCGTTAATCTTGATTTCCCCACTGTAAGGTGTCAACAGACCGATAATCTCATTGATAGTCGTTGATTTCCCAGCACCATTGAGACCAATCAAACCGACCAACTGCCCACTTTCAACTGTAAAGGACACATCTTTCAAGACAGGAACGTGAACATAGCCTCCTGTCAGGTTTTTAATTTCTAACATATTTTCTCCGAATCTGGTATAATGTAGCTATATTATATCAAAATTCAATACAGTAGAGGTGGATTTTATGTCAGATTGCATTTTTTGTAAGATCATCGCAGGGGAGATTCCTGCTTCAAAAGTATACGAGGATGAGCAGGTTCTTGCCTTTCTTGATATCTCTCAAGTAACGCCTGGACACACCTTAGTCGTACCAAAAGAGCATTATCGCAATCTTTTGGAGATGGACGCTACCAGCGCCAGCCAACTCTTTGCCCAAGTGCCAACAGTAGCTCAAAAAGTCATGAAGGCTACCAAGGCTGCCGGCATGAATATCATTGCCAACTGCGAGGAAATCGCTGGTCAAACGGTCTTTCATACCCATGTGCACCTCGTTCCTCGCTACAGTGCAGAAGATGACCTCAAGATTGACTTTATTGCCCACGAACCCGACTTTGACAAACTTGCCCAAGTCGCTGAAACCATTAGAAATGCCTAAGGAGATGCCATGAAACTATCCAATCTATTGCTATTTGCAGGAGCTGCAGCCGGAAGTTATTTTGTCGTAAAAAATCGCCAAGCCATTCAGGATGAAGTGCTAGATACAACTGACCGCGTCGAAGCCATTAAGGATGATTTGGATATCATCCAAAACAGCCTACAAATCATCGACCAACAAAAAGCCCTTATCAAGGAATACCAAAAAGATTTAACCTATAAATTCAAAGTCTTGGAAAAAGATTTCCAAACTAGAATGGCGATCCTCCAAGAAGAAAAACAAGAATAAGAAAGCCTCCAAGTTTCCTTAAATCCATTTTGGGTTACTAGATTCGAACAGAAAAGGGAGGGAATGAAAGTGAAACAGTTTTTAAAAGTTCTAGCGAAGGTCATCGCGATCCCTTGTGGTTGCCTCTGCCTGCTTGTAGCCTTGGCATTTCTACTACTGATGAATCTTTTCAAGGCCTCACCGAGTGACATCCAAAAAGGAAATGAATCCTTAAAACAAATCTTTATCTCCCTTGACCTCCCTCCTGAGAAAGTAGAATCAAATGGAAGGTATCAATTCGAGGGTGGAGGCTTACATTTTTATGTTACTTTCTCAGATGAGGTTATCAATAGTCACACCGTCCTAAAAGAAAGTCCAAAACTCACCAAAAATCGACTCGAAGTCTATGTCCTCCAGACAGGAGAGATTTCCTACTATAAAGTAGGGGATAACTTGTTCAATCATGGTTTATTGCAGTTTTTAGAGAAAGAAAGCGAGAAGTATCTCCAAGAAATCGGAAAGAAATTTAATCCCAATTACTCAATTCTCTTTTGGAATGATCAGGAAAGTCTTAAAAAGGGAATTGCATTCTATGAAAAAGCTTTGACCTTGGTGGATATTCAGGATAACTCGGCGATCAAGCATATTGATACCATCACCGTTAAGCCTGGCAAAGAAGCAGAAATCAAGCAACTCATTCAGGACATGGATGCAGCTGGCTTGCTCACTCAAAAGTATAAATAGTAGGCTAACTGGAAAATGATTTTTCGACGCTAAATTTCCCAAAATTATACAAAAAAGAGCCTTGAGGCTCTTTTTACTTTATTCTCCTTCAAAGGCATCTTTTATATGGTCAAAGAAACCTTTTTTCTTTGGATTGACTTTCAAATCGCCTGCAGCTGCGAATTCTTTCAAGGCTGCTTTTTGGCGGTCGTTCAAACCTGTCGGAGTCACAACATTGACAGTAACATATTGGTCACCAACGGCACCGCCACGAAGGCTCGGTGCTCCCTTACCACGTAGACGGAATTTCTTGCCAGTCTGAGTTCCTTCTGGGATGACCAACTCAACATCGCCATGCACGGTTGGAATCTCCACAGTATCACCAAGGGCTGCTTGGACAATATTAAGATTCAACTTGTAGAAAATGGTTGTTCCTTCACGTTCAAATTTATCACTAGCTTCAACTGAAACCACCACGTACAAGTCACCATAAGGACCACCGTTAAAGCCTGCTTCACCTTGACCCGCTAGGCGGATTTGTTGGCCTGTTTCCACACCAGCAGGGATCTTCACATGTACACTATGAGCTTGTTTTTCATGACCTGTTCCATGACAAGTTGTACATGGGTCTTTGATTTCCTTTCCGCGACCATGACAGACATCACAGGTTACTTGACGACGCATCATACCAAGCGGAGTCTGCGTATCGACGTTAATGACACCAGCGCCATGACAGCGTCCACAAGTGACTGGACTTGTCCCTGGCTTAGCACCAGAGCCATTACATGTACGACAGCTTGCTTCACGGTTGTATTTCACTTCTTTTTCCGTTCCGAAAATGGCTTCTTCAAAAGTCAAATTCACACGGTATTGGAGGTCATCACCTTGGCGAGGAGCGTTAGGATTGCGCGAAGAACCGCCTCCGCCAAAGAAACTTGAGAAGATATCCTCAAAACCACCGAAGCCACTTGCTCCGTCAAAGCCACCGAAACCACCAGCACCACCAAAGCCACCGTTGGCACCCGCAGTACCATATTGGTCATAGGCAGCACGTTTTTGGTCGTCACTCAAAGTCTCATAAGCTTCTTGAACTTCCTTGTATTTTTCCTCAGCGCCAGGTTCCTTGTTGATATCTGGGTGATATTTTTTGGAAAGCTTACGATAAGCCTTTTTGATCTCGTCTGCCGAAGCGTTTTTTGACACCCCCAGACGATCATAAAATTCAGTATTGTTCATAATTCAAGATACAAAGGGCGTCAAACGGACACAGCCAAAATAGGAGTTTTGACGACGGACGCTTGCGTCCTAGAAAAAACTATCTTTTTGGCACAGTCCGTAGCCCGTGTTCAGTTACGAACACCCTTATTCCTTTCTGTAATTTATAAGTAAATCTTTAGAGGATCTTTTCTATACTCTGCTTCACTTCATCAAACTCTTTGTCCGATAGAGTAAAAATCAAGTCCTCTTCTGAATATTCGTTCTGTTCTTTAAAATAGTTGTCAGTATTTTCTGCCAAACCTAGACTAAGAATCACTTTTCTTGCAAACTCTTGATGTGCAAAACCTATAGCCGTAATGATATTTTTATCTTGCACAAGAACTTTGGGTTGGAAATTTTCACGTGGAAGAAATTCAAAATAGTCAAAGAAGTTTTGCCAAATTCCACCTGTAAATTTCGTGTCATTCAACAAGCCAGCTTTCGCTAACAAAACGGGCGCAGAAGAAATTGCTGTAATTAAGATATCCTGCTCACCGAGTTCTTTCAAAAAAGAATTTAATTTTTCATCCTGTAGAGCAGGCCCTATATTTACCATTCCTGGTAAAATGATACAAGAATACTCTTCTATACAGATTTGATCCAATGTTTTTGTAGGTTGACAAGGTAAGCCATCCTCAGATATAACTATCGAATAATCTGAAGCGACATAATCAATCGTGATGTCAAAAGACAGAGCTAAAGTACTTGTTAAAGCGGTTATCTCATAAAGAGAAAAATTAGGATAAATGATACAAAGTACTTTTTTCATACGCAACATCCTCTATTTTACCGAAAAACAGAGGCTGGGTTGCAACCTCTGGATTTCTTCTTATTCCTGTCTGATTTTCAAGCTCGGGATAAAATAGTCCACCGAACTATCTTATTTTTCCGTAAACTCTCCGTCCACGACGTCATCGCCTGCGTTTCCTGTTGCTTGTGCGCCTTCTGCTCCTGCTTGTGCTTGAGCTTGTTGGGCTGCTGCGGCTTGTTCGTAGAGTTTCACAGCAAGTCCTTGAGCTTTTTCGTTCAATGCTTCAAGTTTTGCTTTCATTTCGTCCAAGTTGTTGTCTTCTTGCGCTTTCTTAAGGTCATCAAGGGCAGCTTGAGCAGCATCACGTTCTGCGTCAAAGCCTTTACCTTCAGTTTCCTTGATAGTCTTTTCAGTCGCAAAGATTGCTTGGTCTACTTCGTTACGAAGGTCTACTTCTTCTTTACGTTTCTTATCTGCTTCAGCGTTCGCTTCGGCATCTTTCATCATGCGGTCGATTTCTTCATCAGTCAAACCTGAGTTAGATTGGATGACGATTGTTTGCTCTTTTTGAGTTCCAAGATCCTTAGCTTTAACAGATACGATACCGTTCTTGTCAATGTCAAATGTTACTTCGATTTGAGGAATTCCGCGAGGTGCAGCTGGGATATCTGTCAATTGGAAGCGTCCAAGAGTCTTGTTATCCGCTGCCATTGGGCGTTCACCTTGAAGAACGTGGATATCAACGGCTGGTTGGTTGTCTGCTGCAGTTGAGAAGACTTGTGATTTAGATGTTGGGATTGTTGTGTTACGGTCGATGAGTTTTGTGAAGACACCACCCATTGTTTCGATACCAAGTGATAATGGCGTTACGTCAAGAAGAACAACGTCTTTAACATCACCAGTGATGACACCACCTTGGATAGCCGCACCCATAGCAACCACTTCATCAGGGTTCACTGATTTGTTTGGCTCTTTACCAGTTTCAGCTTTAACAGCTTCTACAACGGCTGGGATACGAGTTGAACCACCAACAAGGATGACTTCGTCGATTTCTGACAAGCTCAAACCTGCATCTGAAAGAGCTTGACGAACTGGAACTTTTGTACGTTCAACAAGGTCACGAGTCAAATCGTCAAATTTGGCACGAGTCAAAGTCATTTCCAAGTGAAGAGGTCCAGCTTCACCAGCAGTGATAAATGGCAAGCTGATTTGAGTTGAAGTTACACCAGAAAGGTCTTTCTTCGCTTTTTCAGCTGCATCTTTCAAACGTTGCATTGCCATCTTGTCATTAGACAAGTCAATACCGTTTTCTTTCTTGAATTCTGCTACCAAGTGGTCGATGATTTTTTGGTCAAAGTCATCACCACCGAGTTTGTTGTCCCCTGCAGTTGACAATACGTCGAAGACACCGTCGCCCAATTCAAGGATAGAGACGTCGAATGTACCACCACCAAGGTCAAATACCAAGATTTTTTCTTCTTTGTCAGTCTTGTCCAAACCGTAAGCAAGGGCTGCTGCTGTTGGTTCGTTAACGATACGTTCTACTTCAAGACCAGCGATTTTACCAGCGTCTTTTGTTGCTTGACGTTGAGCATCGTTAAAGTAAGCTGGTACTGTGATAACAGCTTTAGTTACTTTTTCACCAAGGTAATCTTCAGCGTAACCTTTCAAGTATTGAAGGATCATGGCTGAGATTTCTTGTGGAGTGTATTCTTTACCATTAGCAGAAACTTTTTCAGAAGTTCCCATCTTAGATTTGATAGAGATAACTGTATCTGGGTTTGTAACTGCTTGACGTTTTGCGGCATCACCAACGATGATTTCACCGTTTTTGAATGAAACTACAGATGGAGTTGTGCGGTTTCCTTCTGGATTTGCGATGATTTTGCTTTCAGTTCCTTCAAGAACTGCAACTGCTGAGTTTGTTGTACCTAAGTCAATACCGATAATTTTAGACATGTGTTTTTCTCCTTATTATTTTAATTCTAATTTTGATTTTTCTTGATATTCCCCTTAAGTGGTGGGGACGTGAGCAACTCCCTACGGGATTTCATCACTTATTTTTGAGCCTATTGTCTCAAAAATCCCCTGCTTCAGTAGCATAAGCTACTGAAACTTTCACCACGGCGGGAAATACCTTCCTTGCAAGCCTCCGGCTTGCCTCTTATCTTTCTTCATAGTTTATTGTCGTTTCGGACAAGAGAAGCTACCCTTTTTCTGCTTTAGCAATCCCTCTTGTCCTAATGTAAGCATTATAACCACAATGAGGACAAGATAGCCATTCATCTTCACTATTCGCATAGCCGTCCATAAATACAGAAACATTCACACTTCCTGAACATTTATCACATATATTCTTCCCTTGATGATAACGTTGCGCAGTTTCACGATATTCTTCATTTTGTTTCTTATTTTTTTCAAAAATATCTAACATATCTTTCCTCCTAGTTATAAACTACCACCATTGCTGGTCTTAGGATGCGGTCATGGAGTTTATAGCCTTTTTGGAAGACTTGGGCGATGGTATCTGCTGGATGTTCATCGTCTGCTGGGAGCGTTTGGATGGCCATATGATAGTTATGGTCAAATTCGCCGTCAGCTGCGATTTCTTCGATTCCTTCTTCTTTCAAAGCATGAATCAAGCTTTCTTGCACCATCTCCAATCCTTTTTTGACGTCGTCTGTCAAACCTTCAACGGCAAGGGCACGTTCTAGGTTGTCGAGCGATGGTAAGATTGCTTTTGCCAAGTCTTGACTGCGATAGCGTTGCAAGTTTTGACGCTCTTCATTGGCACGACGTTGGATATTTTGCATTTCAGCGTGTGCTCGTAGATATTTATTTTCAAATTCTTCGGCACGTTCATTTGCCAAGTCCAAGTCGGACTTTTCAGGAGTTGTTTCTTCTGTCGTTTCAACAACTTCCTCTTCTTTTACTTCTTCGTTTTTTATTTCCTCAGACATTTTTCGCCTCCTTTTTAGGAATTTATGTAATTTCATGTTCAACTCACCTCATAATGATTACTACTCAAATAGCGGTAGAAATCTGTGAGTTTCATAGTTAAAACTCGATTGACCACATTGACCTGGTTAATTAATTGCTGGTAGTCCAGATTGACTGGACCGATAATCGCCAGAATTCCAAAACCACGATAAGGGATAAGGAATTTACTGCTAATCACTGCTAGATCAGCTAGACAGGATTCTTGACTATCTGCAACACGGATATTTTGCATCTGATCTTCATGCAGACCTTCACGAATCTCCAGAGCCACCTTTTGCGGTTGGTCAAAGAACTGATAGGCTGCTAGATTGGCAAAATTCAAGAGATTGACCTTGCCCGCCACCACAATGTTTTCATTGAACATTTCCTTAAAAATGTGTTCAAAGAGATCCATAACATTGTCCGTTGTTGTAAAGTAACGCTGGATAATCTGCGGAATCTCCGTCCGAATCTTGTAGTGAATATCCAGAACGGTGTGACCGAGGAAACGTTCCTGAATGATGGTCTTCAGTTTCAGCAAATCTTCCTGCAAGAAATTCCTTGGAATCAGAAACTGACTGGTAACCGTTCGAGACTCGTCTAGGGTGAAAACTGCAAGAGCAGTATGTTGTCCTAGAACGACAATATCGAAAGCTGTCAGGCGCTGTCTACTTGGCTCAACATCCAGAGCCACTACCGTACAGCCACTTAGGTCTGTTAGTAGATTAGCAGCCTCTTGCAGAATATCCTCTAATTTGAAAAATTCCTGATCAAAGGCTTTGACAATTTCGTATACCTCATTTTCAGCCAGTCGGTCAAAATCCAGTGAGTGTTTCACATAGTACTGAAAACCAGCAACACTTGGCATCCGACCACTCGAAGTATGAGCCTTCTCAAGCAAACCTTGCTTTTCTAGAGCCGCCATATCATTACGAATGGTTGCACTGCTAGAGTTGATAGACTCTTGCAAGGCTTTGGATCCGACAGGTTCGTGCGTTTTGGTAAAGATGTCAATAATCAGATTTAAAATATCCTGCTGACGCTCTGTAACCATCTCATCACTCCCCTCTGTCAGATTGATTAGCACTCAATACACTTAAGTGCTAACTCATGATTCTATTATACACCCTTAAAAGAGAATGTCAAGACAAAAACTCAAAAAATTAGCACTCTTTTATCAAGAGTGCTAAAAATCAGTCTGAAGACCTAGAAACTTACCTTCCATCTACTAGATATTTCCTTCTAAGCCTGAAAAAACCATAGAATAGATAAGAAATTATAAAGGCATATAGAGCAAAAATGACGAAGAAAGATTGCGACAGTTCTTCTCGAAACAAACTCATACAAACAACAAGACCACCCGAGAAAGCAGCTGTACATGAACGAAGTCTATACCGCATAACTTCCCACCTGAGAGTCTTACTCATATAGACTTGATCCTCTGGAAGTAAATCAGAAGATGATTTACGAAGAATTGAACAAGAAACTGTTTCTATCAGTTCCCAACCTCTATTTCTAAAATCTTGCAGTTCATGCTTATACTTTTTAAGAAATCTAGAATCATAGATACGGTAGATGATATCTTCCGGTTGACATTGGTCAAAATAGAAAAAACCAAAACGACTCGTTCTATACCTCCAACCTTTCAAGTGCATCTCATGCAAATATTCTTCTTCCTTGTCCAAATCAATAATGGTGAAAATTCGAAATTGTACTTTGCTATTCATTGCCTGACCTCCAAATCAGAAAACAAGTATTGTTTCAGCTATCAGATAATTCTTTCCACTTTTGGAACAATCTCCAAAAAATATAAGAAATCTGAATTGCAAAAACTATCAATAAAACACAATCCATAATAACAATCAAAAACATTACCCAACTGAAAGAACTACCTCCACTGACAAACTTTGAGAAAACCAGTAGTAGAGCTAAAAAGAGAAGCAAAATAGGAAGCATCCGCATTATTAAAATCCGTTTGACCACAGCTAACTTCCCAGCCACGTCATTATAAATTTCAAATTCTGCATCCGATTCAATTTCAGAATGTGCTTTTCTAAAGTAGGAAAAACCATTAAAGTCTGTAATATGCTCCCAGCCACAGTCTTTAAATAATTGTAAATAGGAGGCTCTCTCTGATTTTTTCATTGGATAAAAGTCTAACTGATAAGACACCTGCTCCGGTTGGCACTTTTCAAAAGTATACTTAACCGCAACTACTAAGTTAGAGTAGGTTACTTCCTTGAGCTTCCACCCCTCAGCATGCATTTTTCTAAGATATAAAGCCTCTCTATCATAATCCGCAATGGTAGCAATTCTATAAATAACCTTCTTTTCCATCATCCTTCCTCCAGACTGTTTCTATAGAGTCGTTCAATACGTTTCAATTCAATATCTAAGACTTTTCGTCCTAAGTCCGTGATCTGATAGATTTTACGTTTTTCTTCCTCTCGGATAAAGGAAATCAAGCCATCCTTTTCCATTTTTGACAAGGTTCCATACATAGTACCAGGACTAATCAAAACTTGCGAATCTGTCATCTCCTTGACCTTTTGTGTAATACCATATCCATGGTTCTCCTTCTGTAGACAAAACAAGATATAAAATCCTGTTTCCGTCATCGGAAGATAGACCCGACGAATCTTATCCGCTAATTCCATTTATAACCACTTCCCATTCAGTTCGATATATCGTACTTCGTTATACAAAATATATCACACCTCGATATAAAACGCAAGAAAAAAGATCACCCTCAGGCAATCTTTCTTCTATATTAGTAGAGGTCTAGATAGTTATCAACTTCCCATTGTGACACAAAGGTTGCGTAGCTAGCCCACTCGATACGTTTAGCCTCAAGGAAGCTCGTATAGATGTGGTCACCTAGGGCAGCCTTGACCACTTCGTCCTCAGTCAAAGCTTTCAAGGCGTTGTGAAGAGTTGATGGAAGGTCTGTGATTCCAGCTTCCTTACGCTCTTCAGCTGTCATGATGTAGATATTTTCTTCAATCGGAGCTGGTGCTTCGATTTTGTTTTCAATACCATGCAAACCAACTTCCAAAAGAACAGCCATAGCGATATATGGGTTTGCCATTGGGTCCACTGAACGCAACTCAAGACGAGTTCCCATACCACGTGAAGCTGGTACGCGCACAAGCGGCGAACGGTTACGACCAGCCCAAGCAATGTAAACAGGCGCTTCATAACCTGGAACCAAACGTTTGTATGAGTTAACTGTTGGGTTCATGATGGCAGTATAGTTGTAGGCATGCTTGATCAAACCACCAAGGAAATGGTAGGCCGTTTCAGACAACTGCATTCCTTTTGGATCGTTTGGATCAAAGAAGGCGTTATTTCCTTCTGCATCAAACAAGGACATATTACAGTGCATACCTGACCCAGCGATACCAAATTTTGGTTTTGCCATAAAGGTTGCGTAAAGACCATGTTTACGAGCAATAGTTTTTACTACGAGCTTAAAGATTTGAATCTTGTCACAGGCACGGAGGACTTCATCATACTTGAAGTCAATCTCATGTTGTCCAACCGCAACCTCGTGGTGACTTGCTTCTACTTCAAATCCCATTTTAGTCAAGACATTCACGATTTCACGACGCGTATTGTCTGCAAGGTCAGTAGGTGCCAAATCAAAGTAGCCACCCTTGTCATTTACTTCAAGTGTCGGGTCACCATTTTCATCGAGTTTAAATAGGAAGAATTCTGGCTCTGGACCAAGGTTGAAGGATTTGAATCCTACTTCTTCCATATGACGAAGTGCACGCTTCAGATTACCACGAGGGTCACCTGCAAATGGTTCTCCTTCTGTTGTATAGACATCACAGATCAAACCTGCAACACTTCCATTTTCATCTCCCCAAGGGAAGACTGTCCATGTATCCAAGTCTGGGTACAAGTACATATCTGACTCATTGATACGTACAAAACCTTCAATAGAAGATCCATCAAACATAGCCTTGTTTGACAAGACTTTATCTAACTGTTCATCTGTAGCAGGAATTTCGACGTTTTTCATCGTCCCCAAGATATCTGAAAACATGAGACGAATAAAGGTAACATTTTTTTCCTTGACTTCACGACGAATATCTGCAGCTGTGATTGGCATGGTTTTTCTCCTTAATATCTGACTACTTGCGGTTGCCTAACCGCGACCAAAAGGCGACTGTGCTGAAGCAAAGCGTCCCTGTTGGAGGAGCTCATTATGAAGCGCACGACGCACTTCCGTCTGGCTCACGGCTTTCTTGGACTTCGCCTCACGTTCAGCATATTTCTTCTTAATGGCAGCGATATTGAAACCTTCAGAAATATAATCTTTGATTTCAAGCAAACGATCCATGTCATTCAAAGAATACATGCGACGGTTCCCTTCGTTTCGATCAGGCTTTATCAACTCTTGATCTTCATAATAACGAATCTGACGCGCCGATAGATCGGTCAACTTCATCACACTGCCGATAGGAAAAACAGCCATATTTCGGCGAAATTCTCTTTCCTTCATTCACAATTTCCTTCTTTCTGTCTATTATAGTCTAAAAAAATACATACGTCAATTGATAATGTCATAAAACATGACATTATTTTCTTTTTTTCTCAAAAAGATTTCTGAAGCGATCAATATCATAATTTACGAGTATTGCCACAAAAACTCCCATAAATGTTTCAAACACACGCGCAAATACGTACAAAAATGTTTCTCCGCTCGGTATTGATAGGGTAATGATCAACATAGCTGCTACACCACCAATAACTCCCGCCTTATTGTTCATGGCAACATTTGTCATAATGGTTAACATGGTGCAGATCGGAACAACTAGTAAGGTTACCCAAAATGCTTCATGAAATAAAGTGTTTAAGAGGAAAAAGACAAGGGCGTAAAAACCTCCGATGCTATTTCCTAAGATACGTGAAGTTCCAAAATGGACACTCTTATCAAAACTTTCTCGTAGACTGAAGACCGCTGTTAAAGCTCCAATTTGCAGCCCCTTCCAGCCAAAAAAACCAAAAATCAAGAGAACTAAAAAAACAGCAATTCCGGTTTTAAAGGTTCGTAGACCAAGCTTAAACTGTGACTTATCAAATTTATATTTTTTAAAATAACCCATAATCTCAACTTTCTATTTCCATTTTATCATAATTTAGTTGATTTTATGAGCCAAAATCAATAGGAAGCGTTTTTAATTTAGGCTATAAAAAAGAGGAAACAGAGTTCCTCTTTTCATCATTTCATTTACGAAAGCTTATTTTTCAGTCAAAGCTGCAAGTCCTGGAAGAACTTTACCCTCAAGGAGTTCCATTGATGCTCCACCACCAGTAGAGATCCATGAGAACTTGTCTGCACGACCAAGGTTGATTGCTGCGGCAGCTGAGTCACCACCACCGATGATTGATTTCACGCCTGGTTGTTTCACGATAGCGTCCATCACACCGATTGTACCAGCTTGGAAGTCAGGGTTTTCAAATACACCCATAGGTCCGTTCCATACAACTGTTTTCGCACCAGTCAAGGCTTCGTCAAATTTAGCGATAGATTTAGGACCGATATCCAAACCAAGGAAGCCTGGATCAACTGCTTCACCTTCTGTGTCTTTCACCTCAGTGTAGTCAGCAAATGCGTTTGCTTCTTTTGAATCAACTGGCAAGATCAATTTGCCGTTTGCTTTTTCAAGAAGAGCTTTAGCGACATCCAATTTGTCTTCTTCTACAAGTGAGTTACCGATTTCGATACCTTGAGCTTTGTAGAATGTGTAAGTCATCCCACCACCGATAAGAACTTTATCAGCTTTTTCAAGCAAGTTTTCGATAACACCGATCTTGTCTGAAACTTTTGAACCACCAAGGATAGCCACGAATGGACGTTCTGGAGCTTCAACTGCTTCTTGGATGTAGGCAATTTCATTTTCAAGAAGGAAACCAGCAACTGCTTTTTCAACGTTTGCTGAGATACCAACGTTAGATGCGTGTGCACGGTGAGCTGTACCGAATGCATCGTTTACGAAGATACCATCTCCAAGAGATGCCCAGTATTTACCAAGTTCAGGATCATTTTTAGATTCTTTCTTGCCGTCAACATCTTCGAAACGAGTGTTTTCAACCAAGAGAACTTGTCCATCTTCAAGAGCGTTAACAGCGGCTTCCAATTCAGCACCACGTGTAACACCTGGGATAAATTTAACTTCTTGTCCCAATTTAGCAGCCAAGTCAGCAGCTACAGGAGCAAGTGATTTACCTTCTTTGTCTGCTTCTTCTTTTACACGTCCAAGGTGAGAGAAGAGGATTGCACGTCCACCTTGTTCAAGGATATACTTGATAGTTGGAAGAGCTGCAGTGATACGGTTGTCATTGGTAATCACGCCATCTTTAACAGGTACGTTGAAGTCAACACGAACGAGAACTTTTTTCCCTTTCAAGTCAACGTCTTTAACAGTCAATTTTGCCATTAGATATGACTCCTTCTTTTTTTATACGTGTTAATTATATCACAAAATCAACAAAAGAGATAGCAAAACCCTAAACTTTTCGAGTTCATTATTGCTCTTTATTTTTTATTATTTTATAATAAGAAATAAGATAAGGAGCTCTAAATGATGAAAAATACTCTGACAGTTAAGCAAAAAGAAGCCGATCAAGACCTCAATATCATTGCCATTTTGACAATTCTTTCGTTTATAGGATATCTCCTTTTCCAAAAACAAATACTTGATTTCTCTCACCAAACAGAGTTTCCTATCTGGATTCGTCTTCTTTTTCTCGCAACTCTTCAGTTTTGTGTTGCTGGATTGGGGACGAGCGTGGTAATGATTCGAAGAAAAGAAAGCTGGAAACAATATGGTTTGCTAGCTAAACACTTCCTCCCAACCCTCATTCAGACGGCTATTATCTGTCTCCCCTTACTTCTTTTTCTCATCAGTAGAGGACAGCTTCATTCCTATCTCCCTTTTCAATCCATCCTCATTGCCAAAGAAATTCTCACAAGTCCTTTCCCAACAAATGTCTTGGGCTTTCTCTTCACTGCTCTTGTTTGGGGATTCTGGGAAGGTTTTAATTATGTTGTCATTGCAAACAAAATCAACTGTCGCTTTCCATCACATCAAACTTGGCTTGATTACGGAGCCCTAACTTGTGCTCTGATCTGTCTGATGATTCATGGGATGATTAGCTTTCATCTCCATGCCATTTTAGAGGCCTTGTCTGTTTTTATCTTGATTTATGGTATGCTCGTTATTCAAAAGAGAACAGGCAACGCTTGGGGGTGTATTTTTATCTTCCTATTTATTTGGAATGCATTTTAACCCCCCAAAAACAAGATTTTCACTTCTTAAACTCAAAAAAGATTTGATTCTAGTTAGAATCAAATCTTTTTTTATTTTTCCCTCAAACGAATCAAGAAATCTTGAGTCGTTTAATCTTCTTTTTTCTTCCAAGCTACAAGTCCATAACCACTTAAAACTCCAAGAAGTCCAAGTGCTACTAGATTTGCATCTACTTCAGTACCTGTATTTGGAAGTTGTTTGCTTGCTGCTTCAACTTTGACAGGCACTTCTGCAGTTGGAGCATTTGTACTTGGTGTAGCTGGAAGTCCCTTTTCCTCTTTAGATAGAGTATCAGCATGAGGTTTGTCTGGACTTGGCATCACTTCTTTTGTTCCAACTTCGGTAATCTCTGGGATAGCTTCCTTAAGAACTTCAGTCAAACGAAGAGTGCGTTTGCCTTGGCTATCTACTTCTACAAAACGACGAACTTGGCCTTCAACTCCTGCTTGCACAACACGGCGTTGTCCTTTGAGAAGTTCGGAGTTTGGTCGCTCCTGACGTTCGAAGGAAATTGTCCCCTCTTCAATTTCCAGTTTCGGAGTTTCTAGCACTAAATCTTTCACACCTTCAGCTGGTTGGCTGCTCGATAGAACTTTTGTTCCAACTTCGGTGATTTCTGGGATAGCTTCCTTGAGAACCTCAGTCGAACGTAGAGTGCGTTTGCCCTGACCATCGACTTCTACAAAGCGACGAACTTGACCTTCCACTCCAGCTTGCACAACACGGCGTTGTCCTTTGAGAAGCTCGGCGTTTAGTCGTTCTTGACGTTCGAAGGCTGTTGTTTCAGTTTCAATAACTAGTTCAGGGAGGGCCTCAACCGTCGGGGCCACTTCATTTGGATCCATGCTACCAACATGATGGCTTTCTTCTGCAGGAGCTAGTTTCTTATTCAGCTTTTCTTTCATGTCCGCAAAGGCTTGTGGAGTTGGCATCTCTGAAGCCAACAAAGTTTCTGCTTGTTCAATCAACTCAGCTTTAGGATCTTTTTCACGGACGGATTCGAGCAAGCCTTCCAACTCTTCTCTAGCAGTCTGATAACGTTGATTTCCATCCAAGGCTGTCCCTGCTTGTTTCAACTCATTCAAAGACCGATTGACTTCTTCTTGGCTAGCATTATGGTTTTCTGCTACAGCTTTCGCTGCATTGAGCTTCTCTACTAGTGCTGCTTGTTTGTCCTCGCTTGAGAAGGTGTAGGCAAGGGTTGACTGACGACCTTGGGCAGCAGTGATTTCTTGTTTGAGGTACTCATCGTTAACAGCTGCTTTTGGAGAAACCAAGACATCAAACTCAGCGGTGTGCCCCTTGTAATGCAAGGTCAAGGTCTGACGACCAGTCTTTTGAGCATCGTAGCCCGTAATTTCAACACCTTGATCTGTGAACGTATGACTTTCTTCTGTCTCATCATCATAGAGAACGCCAAAGCGACCTTCTGCAAGATCCAGTTGCTCTCCTACTAGATAATCCGTTTTCGGTTTCTGAGTAATGTACAAACCTGCTACTTCTTTCGGCTTCCCTTCATCTTGACCAGTCACTTGTACGTTTAAGTCACCAGTAACTGGAAGTCCAAGGTAGCTGACTGTGAGCTTCTGTTCCCCTTTTTGATGAGCGTCATATCCAGAAACAGTCACACCTGAGTGAGTAAGGTTGATCAGCTCATCGGCTTGTCCCCCTTCGTATTGAACACGGAGGGTTCCGCCTCTGAGGTCAAGTTTTTCACCCTCTTTATAAACTATCTTCTTAGGCCCTTTTTCAAGGCTAACTGCAGCAATTTTTCTCTCATCCTGCGGAATTGCTACTGCCAAGGTGTTACTGATTTCTTTGCCAGGTAGTTGGGTACGATAGTAGAGGAGAGTTGGTTGCTTGTTAAAGCCCAATGGTGCTGTTACCAAGTCACCACCATTTTCAGACTTCAAAGTTGCAATCGGTGTTTGTGAATCAGCCTTGTCGTAAACGGTGATGGTTGCACCCGCTGGAACATCAGAGAAGCCTAGTTGAACTTGATGGTTTCCAAGTGAACGGGCAGCTACCTTAGCCATTGGAATATTTTGGCTTTCTGTATCCAAGGTTTCGTACATCTTCCAGTTATAGATACGAATGGCTTTCCAAGGTGTTCCGTTATCTGAAGTGATAACTTTAAGGCGCCAGTCTTGAGCAGTGATTGGTTTGTCAAGAGTGATATCCGTAACGTGCGCTTTATTGCCACGGACCTCCTTAGCTAACTTCCATTCACCATCCGCATCTTTATAATAAAGGTCAAAGTCTTTGGTGTTCATCAAACCGTCGTTTACGGATTCTCCACCAGCTCCCGCATGATCCATGACCCATCTAACAACGGTACGTGGCTTGGTCAAACGAATATCCACACTACCGCTCAACTGAGCTGAAGACCATTTATCTGACAAGCTAGTAATGGTACCGTTCAACATACCTTCAATGCTTTCTCCACCTTCAGTATTTGGGAAAGTGCTACCAATAACCGTTGCACCTGGAACAATATTTTCAGCCAAAGGTCTTGGGAGAGTTGTATCCTGAACTGTCATCCCCCAGTTAAAGGATGCCGTCGCCGCTTCAGAACGAAGGCCATTTTTACCAACTGCAACGACTTTCAGTTCCTGAGTCCTACCAGTCGCATTAGCAGAACGGCTAACTTTTGGCAAGTAGATGGTTGAAGCAGATGAACCTGTCAACAAACGCCAGTTATCCCCGTCTTTTTCGTAGACTTCATAGAAATCCGCATCTTGGTTACCCGAAAATTGAACAACCGCTTCAGCTTCTTGGGCATTCTTGAGAGATTGTTTCACTACAGAGAGACCTGTCGGGGCTTGTGGTGCTTGGTGATTGTCCGAAATTGTTAATTGTCCTAGGTTGAACTGATAATCTTTTACACCCCCTTCATGTTCGAAGAAGAGTTTGACTGCATAGATGGTTTTACCTGCTAGTGAGCTAAGGTCAAATTCTTCATTCTTCCAGTCATCAGAGAGAGTCAGTTCTTTCCATGCAGCTGCATCCTCAAATTTGTAGTCTGGAGTCGTAGAGAAGGCCATATGAACTTTAGAGCCTTTTCCTCCCTTGTGAGCAACACGAAGTTTGGTGTTTTCAGTCACTTCTAGTTTGGTAGAATACAAATTCACATCCTGGTCAGTCTTACCAGCTACATCACCTGAGAATTTAAGGGAGTTCCCACCATTATAGGCGTCTGTAAAGTCGTATTCTGCACGAAGTTTTTCCCCCGTTGAAGTCTGCCACCAGCGCCATGTTGGCAAGACACCTGAAACCGAACGGTAGTTCCACTCAGAATCCTTAGAAACTTTGCCGTCAACAAACCATTTTCTACCGTGGCCTGTATTAAAAGAGGTGGTGAAGGTCCGGCCCACTGCTGGTGTGCGGTCAGCAACTAAATTGGCAATCCCATACCACTCTTTGTCCGCTGGTTTTTGAGCCGTTGGATCTCCTTGGTAACCTGTGAAGAAGATGTCTTCGTTCTTGTGGTAGTCTTCGCCTGTTTTTCCTAGACTGGTAATCGTATCTGGTGCAAAAAGTCCTAACGACAAACGCAACTTACCTTTTTCATCTAAGAGGGCATCCCATTTGACTTTGGTCTTATAAGAACCACCCTGTTGCAATTCCAAGCCTGCAAAGACATCATATTGGCTACGCTCTAGCCATTTTGCCATCTCTACAGAATGGTCATTCTTTTCCTTGTTCCAGTTGAAGTTGGCGAAGAATTGATCTGCAGGGACTTTGTCGCCTTCTTTTTGCATGAACTGGTAGTTGTAATCACCTAGACCATCTTCGTGGTAACGACCGTATTTGTAGGTCATGGCATCGTACCAAGCATACTTGATTGGATGGTTGACTTTGGCTGCGTATTCTTTTGTATAGAGCATGAATTGGCGCATTTTTTCACCAAGAGGTTCTACCAAATCGCCCGTTGTTTCCTGGTTGATGAAATAGCCATCAAATCCGTAATACTTAGCAAGATCGACAAGTTTTCGTGCGATAGGGAAGGTGCCATCTGCATCTTGTTTCAAGGCAGCAGCAAATTTCTCTTGGTCGGCAATACTGTTTGACCAGTTGAAAAAGAGGGTTCCATAAACGGGAACTCCGTTGCGGTGGCCCGCATCAATGACATCTGGAGTAGGGACTAGGCCTTCCCAGAAGACCATTGAATCCAAGTATTGCCAGTAGTCAAAAGCATAGGCTTTAAATTCTTCGCCACCAACAGAAGCGTGGTCTTTAGCCTTTGAGTTGGTATTCGCTAGCGCCTGAACCTTGGCTCTTCTGCTTGCTTTTTCGTTAACCAACTGACCTCTGTGGCGCTTAGCGAGTTCAACAGAAGAACGGTTGATAGGATCATCCTCACGCGCACCCGGTTCCCATTTTAACAAATCTTCCCAAGTATCAAATTTGATTTCTTTAGGTCGGAGACTCTTTTCTTCATTTTTAGGAACGTCTGCCAGAGTCGGTTTGTCCGCTTTATTGTCAGCTACTTGAAGAGCTTCCTCAGACTTGATTCCTTCTTTGTCAGTTGGTTGAGTAGGTTTTTCAGCTTTTTCTGTCGGAGCTGGCTTTGCCTCTTCTTTTTCATTAACTAGATTAGTTATTGCTGGAGTGTTTTCTGAAATTGATTGCTCAGCTACTTTGTTTTCAGTTTCCTCTAATTGTTTTTCGATAGCTGCAGTATCTGGATTAGCAGTTTCACTCGCACTTGTCGCTTGTGTGCTCGTATTTGCAACTGCCTCAGGGACAGTAACCTGGTCAGCAAGAGCTGGGCTCGCAAATAGAGCTGAACCAATCATCAAGGAACAAGCTCCGACTGACAGCTTTCGAATACTGTAACGGCAACGTTTTTCAAAAAATAGATCTTTCATCTTATCCTCCTAACAAAATAAAAAGTAAGCGCTTTACTTTTTAGATAAACAGCAACTGTTCTTAGTGGACACCACCAGAACAGGATTATTTTCATTTTATCTTATATGAAAGCGATGTCAATCTATTTGACACAAAAACTATAACTAGGATAAGAAACAGTTAAATTTGGATATAATCCGTGCAGACATTTATACTTGAGGTAAGAACTCTATTTAAGGAAGAAATTTAAAAAAGTTAGCGATTTCTTACTAAAATATCAAGAAAACACTTGTGGGATTTCCTATTATCCTTTAAAATAGAATAGGAGGAATTCCGTTATTATTTTTCGGAGGAAAAAGAAATGTCCATTAATTGGCAGGAAATTTTATTTCACTTTTTAGGAGGTCTAGGACTGTTTTTATACAGTATCAAGACCATGGGAGACGGTTTGCAACAAGCTGCTGGAGATCGCCTTCGTTTTTACATTGACAAGTACACTAGCAATCCCTTTTTAGGTGTCCTAGTCGGGATTGTCGTGACTGCCCTGATTCAGTCAAGTACAGGGGTTACAGTTATCACGGTTGGGCTGGTCAGCGCTAGTCTTCTAACTCTTAGACAAGCTATCGGAATCATCATGGGAGCCAATATTGGAACCACCGTTACTTCCTTTATCATCGGCTTCAAGCTTGGCGAATATGCTTTACCCCTGATATTCCTTGGAACCATGTTCCTCTTCTTTACAAAAAATAGAACAGCAAACAATATCGGACGCATCCTATTTGGTGTTGGGGGAATCTTCTACGCCCTCAACCTCATCAGTGCCGGTATGAGCCCACTTAAAGATTTACCACAATTCAAGGAATATATGGTAACCTTGGGACAAAATCCTATTTTAGGAGTGGTAGCCGGTGCAGTGATTACCGTCCTTATCCAAGCTTCTTCTGCGACAATTGGGATTCTACAAGGCCTCTATGCCGGTGGGTTCCTTGATCTTAAAGGTTCTCTACCAGTTCTCTTTGGGGATAATATCGGGACAACCCTAACTGTTATCCTAGCGGCTGCTGGAGCCAATGTCTCTGCAAAGCGCGTTGCAGCAACCCACGTTACCTTTAACGTTTTAGGAACTATTCTTTGCTTAATCTTATTAGGCCCCTTCACTGCTATGATCGAGTACTTCCAGGCACTCCTTCACCTCTCACCTGAGATGACCATTGCCTTCTCTCACGGTGCCTTTAACGTAAGTAATACTATTGTACAATTTCCATTCATCGGAGCTTTGGCCTACTTTGTAACCAAGCTCATCCCTGGTGAAGATGAAGTTGTCAAGTACGAGCCCCTTTATCTCGACGAACAACTTATCCAGCAATCTCCTTCTATCGCACTAGGAAATGCAAAAAAAGAACTCTTGCACTTGGGGAATTATGCAGCTAAAGCTTTTGACCTTTCTTATAACTATATCATCGGTTTGGATGAAAAGGTAGCTGAAAAAGGACACAAAACAGAGGAGGCCATCAATACCATCGATGAAAAACTCACTCGTTACCTCATCAGGCTCTCAAGCGAATCCTTAAGTCAGAAAGAAAGCGAAGTGTTGACCAACATCCTAGATTCATCTCGTGATTTGGAACGGATTGGCGACCACGCAGAAGGTTTGCTCAACCTAACAGACTATCTCCAACGCAAAGATGTTCATTTTTCTGAAGCTGCTCTAGAGGAATTAGCTGATATCTATCGAAAAACTACTGAGTTTATCAAGGATGCCCTTGATAGTGTTGAGAACAATGATATTGAAAAAGCTCAAAGCCTGATTGAACGCCATAAAGAGATTAACAATATGGAACGCATTCTCAGAAAGACCCATATCAAGCGCCTTAACAAAGGCGAGTGTTCAACACAAGCAGGGGTCAACTTTATCGACATCATTTCCCACTACACTCGCGTATCTGACCACGCCATGAACCTAGCTGAAAAGGTCATTGCTGAACAAATTTAATAAACAAGAAGCCACCTTGACCTAGGTGGTTTTTTCGTCTCTTAATCAAGAATGGCTTTTCTGACGTATAAAAAATGCTTTGATTCACAATGGAATCAAAGCATTTTAAAGAGTTCCCCAAACATAATAGCAGAAACTGCGGTTCCTCTGTACTTGGCTTCTTCTCTTTTGATAAAGCGAGCTAAGTTGATCAATTCAGGTGCTGGGTGTTTGGGATTTCTGAACAGTTCAAGATTGACCAGGCCTGAGAGACGGACTGCTAGTAATTGCTCATTTGTAGTAGGTAGTTTTTTAGCAGTCTCTAGGAGAGCGGCGACTAACTCATCACTCAAGCCTTGACGGGCATGATTATAGAGATCTTTTATAAGGCTTTCTAGGTTTGGTTCTGTCATTTCGCTCACCTCTCTTATTCTTTAATAATTTTTAATCAAATCAACTGTTGAACGATCCAATTTTTTCACTAAGGCTTGCAAGAAAGCTTGAGCTTCTAAAAAGTCATCCATAGCGTAGAGGGTCTGGTGAGAATGGATATAACGAGCGCAAACACCGATAGTTGTTGATGGAACACCACCATTTTTCAGATGAGCTGCACCTGCATCCGTTCCGCCTTTACCACAGTAGTATTGGTACTTGATACCAGCTTCTTCAGCCGTTGTCAAAAGGAAATCCTTCATACCTGGGAGAAGCAAATGACCTGGATCGTAAAAACGAATCAAGGTACCGTCCCCAACCTTGCCTTGGCCGCCATAAACATCACCAGCAGGTGAGCAGTCAACTGCTAGGAAGACTTCTGGGTCAAACTTAGTTGTGGAAGTATGGGCACCACGGAGACCAACCTCTTCTTGGACGTTAGAACCAAGATAGAGTTCATTTCCGAGTTTTTGACCTGAAAGAGCTTCTGCCAACTCGCTTACCATGAGAACTCCGTAGCGATTGTCCCAAGCTTTTGAGATGATATTTTTTTCATTGGCTGTCAAGATCGCTGAACTATCTGGTACGATGGTGTCACCAGGACGGATGCCAAAGCTTTCTGCTTCAGCCTTATCCGCAAAACCACCATCAAAAATGATATCTGAAATAGCTGGCATGGTTGGTCCGCCCTTTCCACGAGTCAAATGTGGTGGAACAGATCCTGAAATCACGGGAATTTCACGACCATCACGAGTAAAGAGTTTAAAGCGTTGGCTGCTAACTACCATGGGATTCCAGCCACCGATTTCAACGACACGGAAGGTTCCATCTGGCTTAATCTCGCTGACCATAAAGCCAACTTCGTCCATATGAGAAGCGACTAAAACACGGGGCGCATCGGTAGCTTCTGAATGTTTGATACCAAAAATACCGCCCAAGCCATCTGTCACAACTTCATCCACATGCGGAGTCAACTTTTCACGGAGATAGGCACGGACAGGCGCTTCATGACCTGAGATCGCAGCAAGTTCTGTTACTTCTTTGATTTTTGAAAATAATGTTGTCATATCAGTTCCTTCTTTCTGTCCTCCATTTTACCACTTTTTATAGGAGAAGGATAGTGAAAATCTTAATCTGCCAACTTCCTTTCTAAAGTATACAAAAAAGAATCAGGCTGATTCTTTTTGTTTATGATTTCGTTTGAGTGAAAAGTGGTCTGGCACAGGATCCTTGCCTATTTTCGACCAAGGGTGGCAACGTAAAATCCGAGCTAAGCCCATCAAAACTCCCTTGAAGCCATGTTTTTCAATAGCTTCAATCATGTAATTTGAACAAGTGGGCTCAAAACGACAAGAGGGTGGAAAGACTGGTGAGATAAAGCGTTGGTAAAAGCGAACTGGCGCTATTAAGATTCGTTTCATTATTTCTTGGTTACAGCCATAGTATGCAGTTGGCTGATTTCTTTTTTGTTAAGACGACGGGATTCACCTGGACGAAGGCCTGTCAAATCTAAGTGTCCAAAACGAGTCCGAGACAACTTATCAACTTGGAGACCAACGGCTTCAAACATTTTTTTAACCTGATGATTGCGTCCTTCATGGATGGTCAACTGCACTACTGAGCGATTTTTGACTGGGTCCACTTTGAGAATCTCATAGACAGCAGGCTTGGTTTTCTTGCCATCAATCTCAAGACCACGGGTCAAGGGGCGGAGATTCTCTTTGTTGGCCACACCTTTAACACGCGCGACATAGACCTTGTCAATCTCATTACGCGGGTGAATCATTTCATCCGTAAAATCCCCATCATTGGTCAAAATCAAGACACCAGATGTATCCCAGTCCAAACGTCCCACAGGGTAGATGCGCTCTTTGACCTGTGGCAAGAGGTCCACAACAGTCTTGCGGCCCTTGTCATCTGTCACACTAGAAATCACTCCGCGGGGTTTATTGAGAAGATAGTAGACCTTTTCTTCGTTATAGATAGGTTGGCCTTCAACTTCAACCTTATCACCAGCCTTGATGGTCGTTGCTAGTTCACGCACCACTTGGCCGTTGACCGTCACCAAGCCTTGCTTGATCAACTCTTCTGCTTTTCTCCTACTGGCCACACCTGCGTGGGCAATATATTTATTGATTCTCATCTTCTTCTATCCTTTCACCAAATAATTGGCTTTCTTGGGCTTGAATCTCAAGCTCATCAATCACTGGTAATTCTTCCAAATGGTTAATTCCCATGTAATCTAGGAAATAATCCGTAGTCACATAGAGGTTGGGGCGACCCAACACTTCTTTTTTCCCATCTTCTCGTATCAAGTCAAAGGCCTGCAACTTTGCCAAAGCCCCACTCGAGTTAACCCCACGGATAGCATCAATTTCTATCCGCGTGATAGGCTGCTTGTAGGCAATGATGGACAAGGTTTCAAGAGCAGCCCGAGACAAACTTTGGTTGATGGGCGCCTTGGAGTATTCCTTCAAAATCTCTGCAAATTGAGGCTTGGTGACCAATCTGTAAGCTCCACCTGTCTCAATCAGAGACAAACTGGAATCTTGGTCTTTTTCATACTTCTGGGCTAATTTTTCTAAACTCTGTTGGATGCCTGTTGGTGGCAGAGAGAGGAGTTCAGCCAACTGACGGACCCGAATCCCATCTTCACCTGCTACAAACAAGAGCGCTTCTATTTCTGCTAAAGTACTCATCTTTCCTCTCTATCAAGTCTAGCTTTGTGCCTCTTGACTTTCTTCCTTCTTTTCCATGAGATAGATATCTCCGAAACTCTCCTCTTGCACGAGGATCAGTTCCTGAGTTTTGATTAACTCTAGGGTTGCCAAAAAGAGGGTAATAACCTCTTGGACATTCTGGGCTTCCTTGAACAAATCCTGCAAGCGCAACTGGTCTCGTCCAGTCAAGGACTCTTTTACGATGACCATCATGTCCTCAATCTTATACTCATCCCGCAAGATAGTTGTATGATTCTGAGCAAATTCCTCTTTTTTCTTGGCTAGGATATTTGAAAAAGCCAAAAAAAGGTCAATAGTCGTCTTGTCATGCACAAGCTCCGCATCCTCGTAAATCAACTCTGTTGGCGCTTTGGAATAGTACTGGGCCCGATCTTGGTGCTTAGCCTCCAAGTGCTCACCCAAGAGCTTGAACTTGCGGTATTCTTCGATTTGAGAGAGAAGGTCCTGCTCTAGGTCATCCTCCAAATCTGTCACTTCTGCTACCTTTGGCAAGAGCTTGCGACTCTTGATCAGCATCAGCTGACTGGCCATAACCATATACTCGCCCGTTACTTCCAGACGAATGGCCTGCAGGGTTGAGACATAGGCTAGATACTGTTCGATGACTTCTGTGATCGGCACATCGTAAATATCCATCTGATACTTAGAAACCAAGTGCAAGAGCAGGTCCAGGGGCCCTTCAAAATCTTTTAATTTAATATCCATTATCTATATTTTTCTAAGGTCAGGACTGTTTTTAATCCTAGTTTTTTTGCAATTTCGTACAAATCGACCTTCATTTCTATTTGTCTTAGAATGAACTGTTCACGTAGGGCTTGGGCTGATAGTTCTGGGAAACCTTTCTCCTTGACAAAGGACTCCAGCTGACGAAAGGCCCACTGACGAGAATAGGCTTTCCCTCCCCTTTCAAAGAGATAGGTCTGTCCCATCAAGGGTTCCAACTCTGAAATCAAGGGCGTAGGAATAGTGACAATCCTCTGTTGGGAAGCCTTGTTAATTCGCAACACCTGGAAATCCAGATTGATATCTGCAACCTTAAGGGCTAAAATCTCACTTGGCAAGAGCCCTATTTCCAAGATAAGAAGCGCCAACAAGCGTCCTTCTGGATAATTACTTTCCTGCCAAAAAGAGTCTAGGTCTAGAATTTCTGATTTTTCAATCTTCTTTTCAGCTTGTTTGGCTAATTCCAGGCGGTAAAAGCTGTCCACTTCTCCGTTTCGATAGAGAAAGTAGAGAAATTGATTACAGGCCGAAATCTTTCGCTTCTGGGCACTGATTTTTAGATTGGCTAGCTGGGATTGGTAAATCTTGAGACTGGTCTCAGAGATCCGCTCACCTACAATGTCTAAAAATTGCTCCAAATCATACTTATAAGACTGCTTGGAATTGGCAGACAAGCCCTGCTTTCCCTCTAAAAAGTCTGAAATCCTATCTCTCATTTGCATCGAATCTCATATTCCTTACTAAAGTCATGCAAGAGGGCATTGACGGCCTTGAGGATGGACTTGCGCGTGATGATTCCTTGGAAAATTCCTTCATCATCTACCACTGGCAAGAAGGGTTCATCCACCAGTTTATGGAGGACTTCAGTGATGTTATAGTCTGGAGCAACGACTGCTACATCTGTCTTGGTCATATTGACGATATCTATCGTTGCCATCTGCTCATCCGTCAAACCTTGCTCCATTTGATAAGCCAAAATATCTCTCAGGCCAATGGTTCCGACAAAGCGTTTGTCAAAGGTCACAACAGGAATACGCGTGTAGGTAATTTGACTCAGTACCAAAATTGCATGGTCAGCGTTATGGGTATCAATCAAAGCTGCTAAATTCTCTGCAGGAGTAAGAAAAGTCTCTTCCTGCTCCAGTAAAAATGCTTCAAATTCCTTAGCGATCATCTAGCAAACTCCTTGGACAAGCCTGGATAAATCTCATGATCACGTGTCAAAAAGTCTACTTTAAAATAGCTGTTATCAATTTCCACACGGGCATAGAGGCATTCTCTGATGGTTCCTCGTGGTTGGCTGATGGAGCCTGGATTTAAAAAGAGTGTCTTTCCTTCCATCCAAGCATTTGGCACATGCAAGTGACCATAGAGACAGATGTCTGCTTCTTCTTCCTGAGCCCAGTAATCCAACTTTTGAAAGTTGAAATTGATATCAAATAAGTGTCCGTGAGTCTGGATAATCTTGGTCGGACCAAGTTGTGTCACCAAACGTTCTGGGTAGCCAGCATAAAAGTCCATGTTTCCTTTTACGACATGGATACCCTCCCAGAGCGGAGAATCTGGACGGAGTTCTGAGTCACCATCGTGAAAAATGGCATCGACTTTACCCAGATAGCGGTCACGAATTTCTTCCACAATCAAGCTATCGCCATGGGAATCACTCATTACAATGATGGTTTGCTTTGCCATGATGGAAATACCTCCAAAAGTTTCTTAACTGCTAAGGCACGGTGGGATTGGTTATTTTTTTCTTCCAGGGTTAATTCAGCTGCTGACTTACCTGTCTCTCCCACAAGGAAAAGGGGATCATAGCCAAAGCCATTTTCACCCTTGGGTTCAAAGTTGATATAACCTGGCCAGTCAGCTTCAACAACCAAGCTTTCCTTGTTTGGACTGGCTACGACTAAGGTTGTGTGGAATTGAGCCGAGCGGTCCTTGAGGTCAAAGACCATGGCCAATTCGTGCAAGAGTTTGGCATTGTTTTCACGGTCGGTTGCTCCTACACCTGCAAAACGAGCTGACCAGACACCTGGCAAACCGCCGAGGACATCGACTTTGAGACCTGAGTCATCTGCCAAAACCATCTTGCCTGTTAATTGGGAAATGGTTTCTGCCTTGAGCCGGGCATTTTCTTCAAAGGTCATGCCTGTTTCTGCTACTTCAGGCAGCTCAGGATAGTCATTGAGATTTTCCACGTCGTAGCCTAGTTTGTCAAAGATAGCTCGGAATTCCTTGGTCTTGCCCTCGTTACGAGTCGCAATGAGCAGAGTTTCTCTAACCTTGCTAGTTTCAAAGAAGGCTTCTACATCAACTCCTTCTTTAGGCAATTCTACATGCAGGAGTTGCCCATTTTCAACCAAGAGCAGGGCTCCCTGACGTTGGATGACTTCCAGATTGCGGCCAGCTTCCGCATTTAAAATCTCAACGATAAAGGAGAGCAGACGGAAGTTAGAAGACCAGCGCATCACCGTTATCGTAATTGGAAAGCCATTTTCCTCATCGCGAAAAATCCGCGCTAAATCCATAAAATCAAGCTCAAGCGGATCTTTGATGAGACTGTAGATGCCTCCATAGACGTCCCAGACACCAACATACCAGTCCTGGTCGTCCTTGTATTCATAAATTTTGTTTGTCATAATGTTACATGCTCCACATGAATCTCTTTTTCCAGCCATTCTGCTCCTATTTGGGCAAAACTTTGGCTATTGGCTGTTGTGTAAAAACGATGTTGAAGAGGTCCCGCATCTCGACTACGATTGATTTCAAAATAGTTCAGCAAAACCGAGATATCCCGTACACACTCTGCCCCACTATCGATGAGCTGAACCTTTGGTCCCATGACATTCTGGATGATAGGGCGAAGGAGCGGATAATGAGTACAACCTAGAATCAGACTATCCACCTTGCCGACCAAGGGACGCAGGGTTTCATAAACTACTTTCTTGGTTACACTGGTTGATAAGGCACCAGACTCGACCAAGGGAGCAAACTTGGGACAGGCCAAACTTTCCACCTGTAAGTCTGGATCCAAATCATGGATTTTCTGACGGTAGATGTCTGATTGTACCGTCATGGGTGTTCCAATGACCCCGATTTTCCCGCCTTGACTGGACTTGATAGCTGCCGAAGCTCCTGGCAAAATCACGCCTAGGACAGGAATATCTAGTTGGGCCTTGATTTCTTCCCAGACGATCGCAGTCGCAGTATTACAAGCAATGACAATCATCTTGACATCCTTGGTCAAGAGAAAGTTGACCAACTGCCAAGTATATTCACGAATTTGCTCAGCAGGACGGGGACCATAGGGCGCCCGTGCCGAATCTCCAATATAGACGATTTCTTCATGGGGAAGCTGGCGCATGAGCTCACGAACAACAGTCAAGCCCCCGACACCCGAATCCAAAAAACCAATTGGTCGATTATCCATACAGTCTTCTTTCTAGTCTTTTTCTGATTGATAGTTCATCATGATTTTTTATCCTGAATAAACGGATAGACAGCTTGATAGAATGGCAACTGCCTCTCTCTTAATCATAATTAAATATCAATAGAATGCAAGGAAAAAGTCTTATCCTTGAGAACTATTGAACATAGTGAGAAGTCTGGAACTTTCATCCCAGACTTTTCCTATTTATTTTTTTTATTGTTAGCAAGGGCTGCTTTTTGTTGGCGGATGATTTGGTGGTAAACTTGTTGTACCTTGGCTTCGCTTGGTTTTTGACCATTTGCGCTCAAGAGAGCACGAACTGCCTCAGCGTTCAAACGTGGGTTGTCCGCAAATTCTTTTTCGATTTGCTTACGAACCAAGTACATCCCTCCAAGAGCTCCTCCTAGAAAAGCTAGCACAATCAAGATAATTGCTAAAAGTAAATCCATTCTTTTTCTCCTGTTTCTTTTTGAGTCTTCTATATTATACCACAAAGTGACTTTCCTGACTAGTTTGTTTTACGCTTTCAAGAAGGGTAATAGGCGACAAAAAAGGAGCCCTGCATTTCGATGAAAGAGAGCTCCTTGCTGCGTTTATGCTCAATGAAAATCAAAGAGCAAACTAGGAAGCTAGCCGCAGGTTGCTCAAAACACTGTTTTGAGGTTGCAGATAGAGCTGACGCGGTTTGAAGAGATTTTCGAAGAGTATTATTTTACATAAATAGCCAGTGTTTGATAAGGTTTGAGAAGAATTTTCTCAGCCACTTCTGTAGCTTCATAGTTAGAAAGCAAAATCTGTCCATTTTGGTAGACCACTGACAAGTCGATTTCCACTTCTGTGGCATAAAAGTTATTGAGGACTAGTAACTTTTCATTCTCATACTGGCGTTCAAAGGCATAGACTTGCTTACTGTCTTCAAAGGCCGGTTTGTAGCTTCCTTCTGAGATAATAGGCATTTCCTTACGAAGTCGAATCAAGTTTTGGTAGAAGGTAAAAATTGGGCCTTGGATTTCATTTTCTACGTTGATCTGAGGGTAGGATTTTCCTGCCTTCAGCCATGGAGTTCCTCTTGTGAAACCAGTATTTTCTGAAGCATCCCACTGCATGGGAATGCGTGAATTATCTCGTGACTTAGCCTGAATAATCTGGAAGGCTTCTTCCTGACTTTTCTCTTCTTTTAAGAGCATCTGGTAAGCATTAAGCGACTCTACATCCACATAATCAGCCATGGAATCATAGTCTGGGTCAACCATCCCAATTTCCTCACCCATGTAGATATAAGGCGTCCCACGTGACAGGTGAATGCTGGCTGCTAGCATGGTAGCCCCTTCCTTGCGGAAATGTTGAATATCGACAAAACGATTCAAGGCGCGTGGTTGATCGTGATTGTTCCAGAAAAGAGCGCTCCAGCCGTCTTTGTCACTCATCTCTTTGCCCCAGCTATGATAAAGACTTTTCAACTCTTCGAAATCAAAGGGAGCTAAAGTCCACTTTTGTCCGTCCTTGTAATCCACCTTGAGATGATGGAAATTAAAGGTCATGGATAATTCCTGACGGTCAGGCGAAGAATAGAGGACACAGTTTCCCATGGTTGTAGAGGACATTTCCCCAACTGTCATAAAACTATCATCTGTTCCAAAAGTGGCTTGGTTCATCATGCGCAAATAGTCATGAACGATGGGCTTGTCTGTGTAAGCTGGCTTCCCTTCATTTTCAGGACAGTCCACCAAGACCTCATCCTTGCCAATCAAATTGATCACATCAAATCGGAAACCTTTGACCCCCTTGTCACGCCAGAAATTAACAACCTTGAAAAGCTCCTTACGGACATTGGGATTGCGCCAATTAAGGTCAGCCTGGGTCTCATCAAAGAGGTGGAGGTAATATTTCCCCGTATCCCCGAAAGGTGCCCAGGCAGAGCCACCAAATTTAGACTGCCAGTCTGTCGGTTGGTCTTGGATGAAGAAAAAGTCTTGGTAGTACTGATCACCAGCTAGGGCTTTCTGAAACCATTCGTGTTCTGTCGAACAATGATTGAGCACCATATCCAGCATAAAGTCAATCTTATGCTCCTTACCGACACGCACCATCTCCTCAAAATCAGCCATATCACCAAAAAGAGGATCCACTGACATATAATCTGAAATATCGTAGCCATTATCCCGTTGGGGGCTTGGATAGAACGGATTGAGCCAGACCATATCCACGCCCAGTTTGGCTAGATAGGGGATTTTTTCAATAATTCCACGGAAATCCCCAATACCATTTCCAGTGGTGTCTTTGTATGATTTTGGATAGATTTGATAGACTACTTTTCTTTTATCAAGTGTCATCTGTTTCTCCTTTTCTGATAAAAGGGAGGAACCTGTGTTCCTTCCCTATTTGTGCTATTTTAATTAGATTCGTGTAGCGACCATGAGAGCTTCCCCAGCTTGGATAGCTGTTGGATAAGTTCCAGTGATAGTCGCTGTATAAGCATCTTGGTTAGTGATGATAACTGGAGTTTCTGTCACGAGACCTGCAGCCTTAATGACATCCATATCAAAACGAATCAATTTCTGACCTACTGTGACGTGGTCTCCTTGGGCTACAAGACTTTCAAAACCTTTGCCATCAAGACCTACTGTATCCATACCGATGTGAATGAGCAATTCTACCCCCTCATCAGAGACAATGCCAATAGCATGCTTAGTAGGGAAAAGAACCGTTACTGTCCCATTGACTGGAGAAGTCAACTCACCGTGGCTTGGTTCAATGACTAGACCTTGTCCCATAACACCTGATGCAAAAACAGGATCTGTCGCTTGACTCAATTCTTTTACTTGACCTGCAAGTGGGCTGACAATTTCTACTGGAGCAAGGGTTACTGGTTCATGACTGACAAATTCTGCCTCTTCTTGGGCAGCAAATTCTGCCTGTAAGGTTGTATCATCCTCTGTCTTTGTAAAGAGACCGACTTTGCGGAAGAAGAAAGTCAAGAGCATTGGTACAACAATAGCAACTAGCATGGTTCCTGCAAACGGCAGCATGTATTGAGGTTGAATAGAGAGGATACCTGGCAAACCACCGATACCAATAGAAGCCGCCGTTACATTGAAAGTAACGGACAACATGCCGGCAAGGGCCGAACCAATCATCCCAGCTACAAATGGATATATGTATTTGACATTAACCCCAAAGAGGGCTGGTTCTGTAACACCGAGATAGGCTGAAATGGTTGCAGGAAGTGAAACTTGAGCCTCACGCTCATCATGACGATGCATGAAATAATAGGCAAATACAGCAGAACCTTGGGCAATATTAGAAAGAGCAATCATTGGCCAGAGGGCAGTTCCACCAGCATCCGCAATCAATTGTGTGTCGATGGCATTGATCATATGGTGAAGACCTGTGATGACAAATGGAGCGTAGAGGGCGCCAAAAACCGCACCGAAGAGCCACTTAACAGGACCAGTTAATTCTGCCAACACAACTGCTGAAAGTCCTTGCCCAATTGTCCAACCGATTGGCCCCAATACAGTATGAGCCAAAATCAAAGCTGGAATCAATGACAAGAAAGGCACAAAAATCATGGAAATGACTTCTGGGATATGCTTGCGCCAGAAAATTTCAAGATAAGACAGACTCAAGCCTGCAAGCAAGGCTGGGATAACTTGAGCCTGGTAACCGATACGATTAACAGTAAAGTAGCCAAAATTCCATACCCAGTTGGCTGCGATTTCTTCGGTTGAAGTAGAAGCTACTAGATAGGCATTGAGCAACTGAGGTGAAACCAAACAGATTCCGAGTACAATTCCCAAGATTTGACTGGTTCCCATCTTACGAGAAACAGACCAGGTAATCCCTACTGGTAAGAACTGGAAGATAGCTTCACCAGGCAACCAGAGGAAGTGATTAACCCCTGCCCAAAACTGAGAGGATTCTGTGATGGTCTTGCCATCCAACATCGACCAATGAACACCTTCCAAGACATTACGGAAACCGAGGATCAAACCACCAACAATCAAGGCTGGAATAATCGGCGTAAAGATTTCTGCTAGAGTGGTCATGACACGTTGGACCAGGTTTTGATTGCTCTTAGCTGCGGACTTGGCTGCTTCTTTGGAGACACCCTCAATGCCTGAAACAGCTGTAAAATCATTATAAAAAATCGGCACGTCATTCCCAATAATCACCTGAAATTGACCCGCATTTGTAAAGGTCCCTTTGACGGCTGGAATCGACTCGATGACCTTGACATTGGCCTTCTTTTCGTCTCCGAGAACAAAACGCATCCGTGTCGCACAGTGGGTGACAGCAGTGACATTCTCCTTGCCTCCGATCGCCTGAAGCAGATCTTTAGCTTCTTGTTCAAATTTTCCCATTTGATTCTCCTTATATTTGTCAAAGCAAGCTTGACTTGATAGCTCTATTGTAAACGATACCAAACTTGTACGCAACTTGTTTGTGATAAAAAGAGGATATTTTTGGATATTTTCTAGCACTTGTATGGTAAAATAGATATAAGTATGTATAGAATAAGACTCAAAACTCATTTAAGGAAGCAAAATGAAAAAATACCAACAACTATTTAAGCAAATCCAAAAAACCATTCAAAACGAGACTTACGCTGTCGGAGATTTCCTCCCCAGTGAGCACGACCTCATGAATCAGTATCAGGTGAGCCGTGACACCGTCCGAAAAGCTCTGTCCCTCCTCCAAGAGGAAGGATTGATCAAAAAGATAAGGGGGCAAGGTTCCCAAGTCGTCAAAGAAGAAACGGTCAATTTCCCTGTCTCCAACCTAACCAGCTACCAAGAACTGGTCCAGGAACTTGGACTTCGCTCTAAGACTAATGTCGTCAGCCTGGACAAGATCATTATCGATAAAAAATCCTCACTGATAACCGGCTTTCCAGAGTTTCGGATGGTTTGGAAGGTAGTCCGCCAGCGTGTGGTGGATGATCTGGTATCGGTTCTGGATACGGACTATCTGGATATGGAACTGGTCCCAAATCTCACTCGCCAAATCGCTGAGCAGTCTATCTACTCGTATATAGAGGACAACCTCAAACTCCTTATTGATTATGCTCAGAAAGAAATCACCATTGACCACACTAGCGATCGAGACAAGATTCTCATGGATATTGGCAAAGACCCTTATGTCGTTTCAATCAAGTCAAAAGTCTATCTCCAAGACGGGCGCCAGTTTCAATTCACCGAAAGTCGCCATAAATTAGAAAAATTTCACTTTGTTGACTTTGCCAAAAGACATCCGAAATAAATACCTACAGTTGGGGATACTCTCAACTGTTTTTTAGTAGTAAACGATCTAGTTGATAGTTGGAAAAGAGGAGCTGCTTGCTACTTATTCTACTATTTTAAGAAAAAACAACAGCAAATATGTATCTTATTAAAAAGCTCTTGACAAATGCTAAACGACCATTAGAATGGGAGGTGAGGAGATAAATAGAAACAAAATAAACGAAACTGCTTCATGTAATGTAAGCGATTTCGGATAAATAAAGGAGAGTTTTATGAAAAAACACTTTTGGGAGAAATCCTGTCGCTATAGCATCCGCAAGCTGACGGTTGGGACTGCCTCTGTTTTACTGGGGGCTGTTTTTCTAGTCAACCATACTGTAGCCGCAGACAGTGTTGAGGTCAAACAAACTGAACCAACCTCTGTCGAAGCTATCACTAAGCCTGATAGTGAACCCAAAGCAGTTGAAGCTACTGAAACTACAAATCCGTCTCTAGCCGAGAGTCCAGTAGTTTCCGAAAGCAAGCCAGCTGAGGAGACTCAGACGACAAATAGTCAAGCTAGTGAAGAAGCTATTGTAGAAACAAACGAAAACAAGGAGAGCAAGAAGACAGAACTGCCAGTGACAAAGCAAGAAAACTATCAACTCAACTACGATCAACCAACACCCCCTTCCTATGACGGTTGGGAAAAGCAGGCTCTCCCAGTTGGGAATGGAGAGATGGGAGCCAAGGTCTTTGGTCTGATTGGGGAAGAGAGAATCCAGTATAACGAAAAAACCCTCTGGTCAGGAGGTCCTCAACCTGATAGCACCGATTATAACGGAGGGAACTATCAGGAGCGCTACAAGGTCTTGGCGGAGATTCGTAAAGCCCTCGAAGCTGGAGACCGCCAAAAAGCAAAACAGCTCGCTGAACAAAATCTAGTTGGACCAAACAACGCCCAGTATGGACGTTACCTAGCCTTTGGTGATATCTTCATGGTCTTCAATAACCAGAAAAAAGGGCTGGATACTGTAACAGATTATCATCGTGGTTTGGATATCACAGAAGCCACTACGACAACTTCTTACACCCAAGATGGGACCACCTTCAAACGCGAAACCTTCTCCAGCTATCCTGATGATGTCACTGTGACCCACTTGACCAAAAAAGGAAACAAGACACTTGACTTTACCCTTTGGAACAGCTTGACAGAAGACTTGCTTGCTAATGGCAACTACTCTTGGGAATATTCCAACTATAAGAACGGTCATGTCACTACAGATGCAAACGGAATCCTTCTAAAGGGGACTGTCAAAGATAACGGCCTAAAATTTGCATCCTATCTAGGAATTAAAACGGACGGAAAGGTGACTGTTCAGGATGAGACACTAACCGTTACAGGCGCAAGCTATGCAACCCTCTATCTCAGTGCCAAGACTAATTTTGCTCAAAATCCAAAAACCAATTATCGAAAAGACATTGATCTCGAAAAAACGGTTAAAGGGATTGTCGAAGCAGCTAAGGCCAAAGACTACGAGACACTAAAAAAGGCCCATATCAAGGACTATCAAAGTCTCTTTAACCGCGTTAAACTAAACCTAGGCGGAACCAAGACTACTCAAACGACAAAAGAGGCCCTTCAAGGCTATAACCCTAGCAAAGGGCAAAAACTGGAAGAACTCTTCTTCCAATACGGACGTTATCTACTGATTAGTTCGTCTCGTGATCGGACAGATGCCCTGCCTGCCAACCTCCAAGGAGTATGGAATGCTGTAGACAATCCACCTTGGAACGCTGACTACCACCTCAATGTCAATTTGCAAATGAACTATTGGCCAGCCTACATGAGCAACCTTGCTGAAACAGCCAAGCCAATGATCAATTATATTGACGACATGCGTTACTACGGCCGTATCGCTGCTAAGGAATACGCAGGTATCGAATCCAAAGACGGACAAGAAAATGGTTGGCTGGTCCACACTCAAGCAACACCATTTGGTTGGACAACTCCTGGTTGGAATTACTACTGGGGTTGGTCTCCAGCAGCTAATGCCTGGATGATGCAGAACGTCTATGACTACTATAAATTCACCAAGGATGAGACTTATCTCAAAGAAAAGATTTATCCTATGTTGAAAGAGACTGCTAAGTTCTGGAACTCCTTCTTGCATTATGACCAGGCCAGTGACCGTTGGGTATCTTCTCCATCCTACTCACCAGAACACGGTACCATCACCATCGGAAACACCTTTGACCAGTCGCTAGTTTGGCAGCTATTCCACGACTACATGGAAGTCGCTAACCATCTGAAAGTCGACCAAGACTTAGTCACAGAGGTCAAGGCTAAATTTGACAAACTAAAACCACTTCATATCAACAATGAGGGCCGCATCAAGGAATGGTACGAAGAAGACAGTCCGCAATTCACTAATGAAGGGATTGAAAATAACCACCGCCACGTTTCCCATCTAGTTGGTCTCTTCCCAGGTACGCTCTTTAGCAAGGACCAGGCTGAATACCTAGAGGCTGCGCGTGCTACTTTAAACCACCGTGGAGATGGTGGTACTGGTTGGTCTAAGGCTAATAAAATCAACCTCTGGGCTCGTCTCTTGGACGGTAACCGTGCCCATCGCTTACTCGCTGAACAGCTCAAATACTCAACCCTAGAAAACCTTTGGGATACCCACGCGCCTTTCCAAATCGACGGAAACTTTGGAGCAACTAGTGGGATGGCAGAAATGCTCCTCCAATCTCATACTGGCTATATTGCGCCATTGCCAGCCCTTCCAGATGCTTGGAAAGACGGTCAAGTTTCTGGCTTAATTGCCCGTGGTAACTTTGAAGTCAGCATGAAGTGGAAAGATAAAAACCTTCAAAGCTTGTCCTTCCTTTCAAATGTCGGTGGAGATCTAGTTGTAGACTATCCAAATATCGAAGCCAGTCAGGTTAAGATCAATGGCAATGCAGTAAAGGCAACTATCCTCAAAGATGGCCGCATCCAACTAGCAACACAAAAAGATGACGTCATTACCTTTGAACATTTCCCTGGTCGTGTAACCAGTCTGACAGCAGTTCGACAAAATGGAGTCACTGCCGAACTTACCTTTAACCAAGTAGAAGGCGCTACCCACTATGTCATCCAAAGACAAGTGAAAGACGCGTCTGGTCAAGCCTCTGCAAGCAGAGAATTTGTAGCCAATCAAACCCACTTTATTGACCGATCACTGGATCCTCAACTCGCCTACACTTATACTGTAAAGGCTATGCTGGGCGAACTTGCCACACAAGTTTCTGAACAGGTTACTGTTGAAACCTATAGCGAGTTGATGGACGACCGAGATAGCCGTATCCAGTACGGAGCTGCCTTTGGAAACTGGGCAGACTCAGAATTATTTGGAGGAACAGAAAAATTTGCTGACCTTTCAAAAGGGTACTACACAGACGAAGACATCACTGCCACCATTCCTTTCACTGGTGTTGGTATCGAAATCTATGGACTAAAATCGTCCGAACTAGGTCTTGCTACTGCTAAAATTGACGGAAAAGAAGTTGGAGAACTTGATTTCCATACTGCTGGGGCAACTGAAAAAGGCAGCCTCATCGGCCGCTTTACAGGATTATCTGACAGACCTCACACATTGACTCTTCGTGTTAAACGTGAGCACAAAGGACGTGGTAGTGAGCGCTCGAAAATTTCATTAGACTACTTCAAGATTCTAGCAGGAACAGACAATTCAATTGAAAAAATAGATGATCGTGATTCGCGTATCCAGTATGGTTCCCAGTTTAAGGACTGGTCTGACCCTGAACTCTACGGTGGTACGGAAAAATACGCTGATATTAACAACAGCGACCCAAGTACTGCTTCAGAAGCTCAGGCAACCATTTCCTTTACTGGTACAGGCATTCGTATCTATGGTTTGAAAAGCCTTGCCCTTGGACGAGCACGTGTTACACTAGATGGCAAAGAAATGCCAAGTCTAGACTTCTACACTTCAGGTGCAACTGAAAAGAGAGCTTTTATTGGCGAATTTACAAATCTCACTGACGGTCCGCATACCCTGACATTACAAGTTGATCCAGATTCGCCAGAAGGTCGCAAGAAAATCTCTCTAGACTCCTTTGATATCATCAAAGCCCCAGCTGTTGGTTTAGATAGCCCTAGCATCGCGCCTCTTAAGGAAAATGACAAAACCATTTCCTTAAGCCTACCAGCTGGAGATTGGGAAGCCATCGCAGTGACCTTCCCAGGTGTCAAAGATCCTCTAGTTTTGCGTAAGGTGGATGAAACGCATCTGGTTACAAGTGGGGATCAGACTATCCTATCAATCCAAGACAATCAAGTTCAAATCCCAATCCCTGACGAAACCAATCGCAAAGCTGGAAATGCCATTGAAGCTTATACCATTCAAGGAAATACCACAAGCAGCCCTATCGTAGCCGTCTTTACTAAAAAGGATGAGAAAAAGGTTGACGAGAGTCAGCCAACTACAAGCAAGGGGGACGAACCAGCTCCTACTGTTGAAATTCCGGAATACACTGATCCTATCGGAACAGCAGGTCAAGAGGAAGCACCTACTGTTGAAAAACCTGAATACACCAAGCCTATCGGGACTGCAGGGCAAGAAGATGCGCCTACTGTTGAAAAACCTGAGTACACCGAGCCTTTCGGAACGGCAGGGCAAGAAGATGC
>NZ_JAHZPH010000009.1:0-41834 GCF_019929365.1 Streptococcus oralis
CAACATCAAAAAAGAAAGGACGAAATTCGTCCTTTCTCGATCTTAGCTGACTTCAACCCACTACAGTTGACAAAGAGCCAGAAAACTTCTCTTTTAAAATTGTATTATTTCTGATTTGCTCTGCAAGTTGCATTTATATCCAACTAGATCTTCAAGAATCGACGCATTGAAATACCTGATCCGATTGCCCCAATGAAAATACCAATCACAAACAATAGGACTGTCATCAAAGGAATAAACACATCTGGTGTAATCATTGACAAGTTTTGCCCCACCAAGGATTTATTGACAGATTGATAAACCATATTGTAGATAAAGAATACAAGGACTGAAGGAATCGCTGCACCTAGTAAGCCAATAAAGGCACCCTCTAGCAAGAATGGTCCTCTAATATAGCCGTTTTTAGCTCCTACTAGACGCATGATTTGAATTTCACGGCTCCGAGAAATAATGGTAATACGGATAGTATTGGAAATCAAGAAGACCGCAATGAAAATCAAAAGCCCTGCAATAACTAAGCCCCAAACACGGATGAAGGAAGCCAGTTCGAAAAGTCGTTGAGTGTTGGCTCCACCATCTTGAACTTCTGACACTCCTTCGATCTTTTTAGCTTCTTCTGCTACTGTTTTAACATCACTCGGAGAATTGGTATCAACGATATAGGCATCATAGAGAGGGTTGGCATCCCCTTCAAAGACCTTCCAATCGTCACCCATCGTTTCTGTCAATTTTTGATACTGCTCTTCCTTGCTTGAAAAAGTAACATTTTTGACACCTGGCATAGCCTTTAAGGCGTTGTAAACCTTGTGGTAGTCGTTGTTAGTAACTGTCTGACCTTCTTTTTCAATCGTTTCACTGTTATCCGCTACATCTTTACGAATGTAAACCATGACCCGAACATTGTTCTCGATATCGGTAGCCAGCTTCGCTGTGTTAAAAATTACAGATGCAAACAGGGCAACGAGTGTCAAGGTAATCATAACCGAACTCACTGCTGCTACTGTCATCCAGCCATTTCGTTTTAAACTTTTTAATGATTCAAATAAATGGCGAAAAAATCTACTAATCATCGTATCCATATTCTCCTTTAGCTTCGTCACGAACGACACGGCCATTTTCAATGGCAATGACACGGTGGCGCAAGGTATTTACAATCTGGCTATTGTGAGTCGCCATCAAGACAGTAGTACCTTGGAGATTGATGCGTTCCAACAGATTCATAATTTCCCATGAATTATCTGGGTCCAAGTTTCCTGTCGGCTCATCGGCAATCAAGACCTTAGGATTGTTCACAATCGCACGGGCAATCGCAATCCGTTGCTGTTCTCCACCTGAGAGTTCGTTAGGGAAAGAGCGAACCTTGTGTTTCAAACCGACCAAATCCAAGACTTCCATAACACGTTTTTTGATGTTGCGACGGTTCTCTCCGATAACTTCCATTGCATAAGCAATATTTTCATAAACAGTTTTCTTAGGCAAGAGTTTGTAATCTTGAAAAACTACCCCAACACTGCGACGGAGCAGAGGGATATCTTTCTTCTTGATTTTAACCAAATTAAAGCCTGCAACTGTTAAACTGCCTTTTTCAATCTTTACTTCTCGATATAAAGCTCGAATAAAGGTTGACTTCCCTGCTCCAGAAGGCCCAACGATATAGGCAAATTCTCCTGGTTCAATACTAAGAGAGACTCCACGAAGAGCAGTCGTTCCGTTATCGTATTTTTTGACAACATCTCGCATTTCAATGATTGACATGTGAGTTCCTTTCTATTCTTAGCTGATTCGCCATTTGAGATAGGCGTCGATGAAACCATCAAGATCTCCATCCATGACCTTATCTACCTGAGCAACTTCAAAGCTCGTACGGTGGTCTTTTACCATGGTATAAGGTGTGAAGACATAAGAACGAATCTGACTTCCCCAAGTGATTTCTTTTTTCTCACCTTTGAGGGAGTCGACTTCCGCAGCTTTCTTTTCTTGCTCCATCTGATAGAGCTTGGCTTGCAACATCTTCATAGCACGATCTCTATTTCCATACTGGGTACGATCGACCGTTGATTGAACGACAGTCCCCGTAGGAATATGAGTCAAACGCACACCTGTTGAAACTTTATTGACGTTTTGTCCACCAGCACCACCTGAACGGAAGGTATCCATTTTGATATCATCTTCACGGATTTCCACTTCGATGGTATCGTCCAACTCAGGCATAACCTCAACGGATGTAAATGAAGTATGGCGGCGTTTGGCAGAGTCAAATGGAGAAATACGGACCAGACGGTGAACACCCATTTCTGACTTGAGAAGGCCATAAGCATTTGGGCCTTCAAAAGACAAGGTCACAGATTTGATGCCCGCTTCATCACCAGCTTGGTAATCCAAGACTTCAACTTTAAAGCCTTTTGCATTTCCATAACGAGTATACATACGAAGCAACATATCGCCCCAGTCCTGTGCCTCAGTACCACCAGATCCTGGATGGATTTCCAAGATTGCATTATTATGGTCATAAGGTTCTGACAAGAGAAGGGTCATCTCGTAGCTGGTCATCATCTTATCCAGTTCTGTCAACTGTTCGACCAGTTCATCATGGACTGACTCGTCTTCTGCTAAAAAGTCCAATAAAATCTCAACTTCATCCTGCAACTCTTCCATTTTACGGAAGGTGTTATAGGTGTTTTTTAATTCATTTAATTCTTGCGACGTTTTTTGGGCCGCGATATTATCGTTCCAAAAATCAGGTTCTGTCATCTTATTTTCCAAGATGGCAATCTCTTCCTCTAAGCCTTCGAGGTCAAAGAGACCCCCTAAAAGAAGCTAATTTTTCACGATTTGCGTCAATTTTTTGACGAATTTCTGAAATGTCCATAGATACTCCTTTTCATATCGTTTTATTATACCATAATCTCTTATTTCTTTCCATATTTTGCTTGTTATTTCAAATTGTATACAAAAAAGAGGGTTTTCACCCTCTATATTTATAACTTTTTAGCAGAGGTTCGAGCAATCTCCTCTACTTGGATACCTTGCACTTCAAATTTCTCCTTCAGAAAGGTTAAATCAATCATCCCATCAATTTGAACTTCAATCACGACCTTACCATCCTTGCGCGGAATATTGACTGTGTGTGAAATATTCAGATTTTCTTCTACAATCAAGGTCACAATCTTGCCCAAAACCCCGACTTCATTTTCCGTAATAAACCGAACACGAATTCCTTCCTCGCCGTAGCCAGCAATTTCTAGAAAGGCTTGAAAAACATCACGATCTGTAATCACACCGTAAACCTGTTGGTTGTCCACAACGGGAAGAATACCGATCTTATTCTTCAACATGAGATAGGTCGCATCTTCTAGACTTGCATAACCTGACACTGTGATGACATCCCGAATCATGACGTCTTTGACTTTGGTCTTATTGAGAAGATAATTCATCTCATAGATGGAGAGACTGGTTGCTTTAGACGGACTGGCTTCAGCAATAGTTCCTTCTGTTACAAGACCAACCAATTGATCATTTTCGATAACAGGTAAACGGTGCAAACCTTGCTCGCGCATCAAATCTGCTGCATGTGCTACAGTCGTATCTGGACTGATATAAACTACCTTGCGGGTCATAAAATCTTTAACTGCCATGAGACTTCTCCTTCTTTATTGCTACTATAATTATACACTTTCTTACAAAAACTATCAAACGCTTTCATCTCTTTTTCAAGATTTTGTAACATTCAATCACAAAAAAAGAGAGAAACAGCCTTCTCTCTTAAACTTAAATCGTAACGGAATCTCTATCCTTAATCATATAGTGTTTTAAAGGAGTTAAGCTAGCTAGCCAGTACAATAGACCACCAAAGATCGCAGTAAAGCCACTACCAGTTGTGAGCAGGAACATAGGACTCTGGATATGCTTTGTTATAGGATTGTAAACAAATAGTACTGCAACTAACAAGGAAATGATTACACAAGATAACCCTACCAGGTTAAAGCCATTTGTAAACTCATAGGCGTCATGTCCTTCAAGGAAATAGGCTGAACGCAAATCGAGTTTTCGTTTTTTTAAGATAAAATAGTCAACAACGATCATTCCGATAATGGGCCCTTGAATGTAGGCAGCCAGCGAGATGAAGGAACCGAAGTATTCATCCACTCCTCCCCAAATCGTAAGTAGGCTCACATAAACCATGGCAATCCAAACCATTAGTTTATAGCTTACTTTGGGCATACCACTTTTTACAATCATACAGTTCACATACGATCCTGTACCCTGGGTTCCAATATTGGCAAAGGCTACTAATAGTAAACTTAAAAGCGCAAAGGCTGGTGTGCTTAGAGTTGAAAGCATGGTTGTTGGGTCACTTTCATAGACACCTGTTTTGACAAACATAGCCAAAGCCATCACCCCACCTGTCGCAGCAAAGAATGGCGCAACAACCCCGTATGACAAGGCTGTAGCCCAATAGCCACTACGTTCTGATTTTGCCAAACGTGGTAAGACAAATGCTTGTGTAGACCAAGAAAAGGCTACGGCCACATTTCCTTCCCCTGACATCATAAAACGTTCAATCGGTGTCAAATTTTCTTGGATGGCAGGTTGGACATTCATAATATCCCTAATCGGAACCGCAACAAAACAGATTCCAACGATGATTAGCCCAACAAATAACAAGGCAACCACCAGGAAGCGATTAGTTCCTTTGATCACCTCTGGCCCCCCAAGAGCAATCAGCGTTCCAAGAAGAACACAGAGTGTACCAAGAATCGGTGCCCATACCCCCTTGTCTAAACCAAGTCCAAAATTATTTGCCAAATGAATCATGGAGCTGGCAAAAAGATTGGCGGTAACGGCGTACCAACCAAAATTTGCCAGACTAATCACGGTTGATAGAACGGCCACCCCTTTTCTACCTAGAACGGCTCTCAACCAAATCCATAAATCAATTCCATATTTAACTGCAAACAAGATTGGGAGGCATTCGATAAAGACCCAGATAATGTTAAAACTAAAAATATTAATCAACATTTGATTAAAGGTCAAATATTGAGCCACATAGGCTCCTTGGGTATAACACCAAGTTGCGATAGCAAAACCACTTGTCGATAAGAAGAGATCCCAGAAAGAATACTGACGATCCTTGTTGGTCATGGGAACGATTCCCGTTATGGTCTCCTGTTGAATGAAGTCATTCATCTTGGACATTTTATTGAATACCTCCTGTCATGGCTAGGATAATCAGAATATGATTGACTAGAATCATATCAATTACTTATGTAAAATAAACTTTTAAGGAAGGGGAAGCAAATAGATATAGATTAAGGTTTTCATTTATCCTTAAATCGTAACGAAATCTCGATCCTTGATCATATAGCGTTTTAAAGGAGTTAAGCTAGCTAGCCAGTACAATAAACCTCCAAAAATCGCAGTAAAGCCACTACCCGTTGTGATTAAAAAGATTGGGCTTTGAATCTGTGCTGTTACAGGGTTATAAACAAATAGTACTGCAACCAACAAGGAGATAAATACGCAAGACAAGCCAACCACGTTAAATCCTTTGGTAAACTCGTAAGCATCGTGTCCTTCAAGGAAATAAGCTGAACGCAAGTCGAGTTTTCGTTTTCTTAAGATAAAGTAGTCAACAACGATCATACCAATAATTGGTCCCTGAATATAAGCAGCTAGTGAGATGAAGGAACCGAAGTACTCTTCCACTCCCCCCCAGATTGTAAGTAGGCTCACGTATACCATGGCAATCCAAACCATTAGTTTATAGCTTACTTTGGGCATCCCACTTTTTACAATCATACAGTTCACGTATGATCCTGTCCCTTGGGTCCCAATATTGGCAAAGGCTACTAGTAGTAAACTTAAGAGTGCAAAGGCCGGGGTGCTTAGAGTTGAAAGCATGGTTGTTGGATCACTTTCATAAACACCTGTTTTAACAAACATGGCTAGAGCCATGACTCCACCTGTCGCAACAAAGAATGGCGCAACAACTCCGTATGATAAAGCTGTAGCCCAATAGCCACTACGTTCTGATTTTGCTAAACGCGGTAAAACTAATGCCTGTGTAGACCAAGAAAAGGCAAAGGCAACATTTCCTTCTCCAGAAAGCATGAAGCGTTCTAATGGCGTCAAATCTCCTTGGGTAGCCGGTTGAATGTTCATAATGTCAGTGATAGGCACGGCTACAAAGCAGATTCCAACGATAATGAGACCGACAATCAACAAGGCAATTACCAAGAATCGATTGGTCCATTTAATCACTTCTGGGCCTCCAAGAGCAATCAGCGTTCCAAGAAGAACACAGAGTGTACCAAGAATAGGTGCCCATACTCCCTTGTCCAAACCAAGACCGAAATTATTTGCCAAATGAATCATGGAGCTAGCAAAAAGATTGGCCGCAACGGCATACCAGCCAAAGTTAGCCAAACTAATAATGGTTGATAGCAAGGCCACTCCTTTTTTTCCGAGGACAGCCCTCAACCAAATCCACAAATCAATTCCATATTTAACCGCAAACAGAATTGGGAGACATTCAATAAAGACCCAGATAATGTTGAAACTAAAAATATTAATCAACATCTGATTAAAGGTCAAATATTGAGCCACATAAGCCCCTTGGGTATAACACCAAGTAGCAATGGCAAAACCACTTGTTGACAGAAAGAGATCCCAGAAAGAATACTGACGATCCTTATTGGTCATGGGAACAATTCCCGTTATCGTCTCCTGTTGAATAAAGTCATTCATCTTAGACATTTTATTGAATACCTCCTGTCATGGCTAAAATAATCAGAATAAGGTTAATTAGAACCAAGCCAATGACTATAGTAAAATCACTTTTTAGAAATGGCTGAGCAAACACATAGTTTGGTGATTCCATTTCTTCTAGCCTTCTTTTCGTTTCATTTGCTATTAATTCTTCAATTTCTGATGTCGGTTTCATCTCAATTCTCCTCTAAGTATAAATCTAATGCAAGTTTTCCATACTGCTTGGTATAACGATACCAGATATAAAGAAATTCACCTACTGGTTTTCCAACGCTTTCTTGGAACAAGGCCCACAAAAACCAATAATATGAAGTCACTGATACATAGGCAAAATAGTGACGTTTGGTTTTCTTGTCTGGAACTTCTTGTAGATAGATTTCAAGTACCTTTTCAGCTTCTTCCACTGTATAATTTGAACACCCGATAAAGGTTCCTAAATCTCCTGCTGGATCTCCCATACCAGAATATTCCCAATCAATCAGGCTCATTTCTCCAGCTTCATTCAACAAGAAATTTGGGCTATAAGAATCTCCATGGCAGAGAACCTTTTTCGCTTGATCTTCTTGTAAAAGCTTCTCGAGAACTGAGACATTCTGATCCAACTCTTCAAGTCCATCAAATTCAAAACGATTACTAGCCTTTAATTTTTGTCTAAAATCATCAATTCCCTCAAATTGATCAAAGGAATGTCCCGTTTTTTCTCCAGATTGGTGCAAGCGTCTCAAGAGCTCCATTGCTTTTGCTACATCATCCCAATTATCATAATCTAGTTGCTTGGCGTTAGGGATAAATTCTGAAATTTTCCAGCCCTCATCCTTGTTCATAGCGACAAAAGTACGGTCAATCTTCAATTTTGCAGCAATTTCCATGGAAGCCGCTTCACTAGCACGATCGATATAATTCTCCGTTCCCCTACCCGGATGACGGTAAACATATTTCTTTCCTAGGCAGTCAAATGAAAACGAAGTGTTGGTCAGACCATCTTTTAGAGGTTTGATATTGACAATATCTGAAGCCACACATCCTAATGTCTTACAGATATTATCAATGATTTCCGAATTAGTATTCACCAAATAGTGTTGATCAAACTGACGCAACTCATCTAGTGAATCAAACTCCTTAACAATATCTGCTGAATAATGCCGAGCTTCCAAAGGAAGCTCCTTGACGTGACGACTATAATAATCTTCCCAGAGCTGTTCGCGATATGGTTCGTGCTTAAATTCAGTTTCTAAAATGTCTACGAATTTTTCACTAAATGCACGATCAAAATAAACGTGCCCCACCATAGCCCAAGTATTCGTCCCACCGATTTGAATATCGATAATCGTGTGATTGGAGTCTTCCTTAGAGCAGTATTCGTCTGTGTCTCCTTCTGCAAATATTGTAGAATAGTAACCTCTGTAAATGTATCGCTCAAACGGATTTTCTACAAAATAATTATCCGAAGAGCAGATATAAGTGTTAGAAAGTTGATCTCTGACTAGCATGAGAGAAGAACAGTTGTTGTACTTGTAGTAATCATTATTTACAACGATTTTAACACCAAATTTTTCTGCTAGATAGAACATTTTTTCCTGCAGATAGCCTACAATAACTGTAATATCCTCTATCCCAGCTTCTTGTAATTGCTTGATTTCTCTCTCAATCAAACGCTCACCTTTAACTTGGAGAAGCCCTTTAGGTAGCTCATAAGACAAAGGAGCAAAGCGGCTACTCATACCTGCAGCCATGATAATGGCATTCTTCACCTGATACGGAGCTAAAGCCTCCTCACCTAAGTCAGTTAAGTGATTTTCTTCACTGATCCACTTCTCTTCTTTACATTCCTTGAGAAGATTATTTACCGTCCCCAAAGCGATATCTAGCTGTTCAGCCAATTGTCTCTGCGTAAAGTTTTCGTCTTTGTGAGTCAACAAAAAACGTAAAAGTTTAAATTGTTTTTCTGATAGCATATCTTCAGCCTCTTTGTTCAATATTTTTGTTTATTTAATTATATGATGAACACGTGCTTTTGTCAAGTTAGATTCTATATTAAGAAAACGGATGCTCAAATCAGGCCCATCAAAATAGGGACCAAACGAAAAAAGAGCCCCAAATTTGGAGCTCTTCAAATTCATCTACAAAATAATCCACTGAATTAGATAATTGCTTACCCAATCTCCATCTGCAACCTAAACTAGTCTCCCAGACTAGAGGAGAATTGCTTGGGCAATTCTTATCCGCCGACTAAAACAATCCACTGGATCTGATGATTGCTACGCAATCTCTATCTGCCGACTAAAAAGGTCCCTCGGACCTTTTTAGCCACCTAGATATGCTTTTCTGACTTCGTCTGATGCTGCGAGTTCTTTTCCTGTTCCTGATAGGACAATCTTACCTGTTTCAAGCACATAACCTCGGTCAGAAATAGCAAGGGCCTTGTTAGCGTTCTGTTCAATTAGGAGAACCGTTGTTCCTTGCCTCTGAATATCTTGAATGATATCAAAAATTTCTTGGATAAAGATAGGAGCAAGTCCCATTGATGGCTCGTCCAAGAGAAGGAGCTTAGGTGTAGACATAAGAGCGCGTCCCATAGCCAGCATCTGCTGTTCACCACCTGAAAGGGTCGCCGCATCTTGGTTTTTACGTTCTTCCAGACGAGGGAAACGTGAAAAGACTTTTTTCAAGTTGGCTTGATTTTCTTCACGATTTTTCTTTAAAAAGGCTCCCATTTCCAAGTTTTCCATAACAGTCAAGCCTGGAAAAACATGGCGTCCCTCAGGAACTTGTGAAAGGCCACCTGCCACGATTTTTTGCGCTGGCATCTTTTGAATTTCTTTTCCTAAAAACTGAATTTTACCAGCACTTGGACGAACCAAACCTGAAAGGGTGCGAAGAATGGTTGTTTTACCAGCGCCATTGGCACCAATCAAGGAAACAACTTCACCTTCGTTGACCTCGAAACTTACATCACGAACTGCTTGGATCATACCGTAATGTACAGAGAGGTTTTCAACTTTTAACATAGACATTAGGCTTCACCTCCTAGATAAGCTTCGATAACACGTTTGTTGTTCTTGATCTCATCCGGAGTCCCATGAGCAATCAACCGACCATATTCAAGAACATAGATACGCTCAGTGACTTCCATAACCAAATTCATGTCGTGTTCGATGAGCATGATGGTAATTTTAAATTCGTCTTTGATACGACGGATTAGTTCTGTCAATTCAGCTGTCTCTTGTGGATTCATCCCAGCCGCAGGTTCATCCAAAAAGAGAATCTTAGGTTCGGTTGCCAGAGCACGAACGATTTCTAATCGACGTTGTTGACCATAGGCCAGATTCTTAGCAAGAGTATCTGCATCACCATCCAAATCAAAAATCTTCAGCAAGTCCAACGCTTTGCTTTTTAATTCTTCCTCATTCTTATAGAAAGCGGGCAGGCGTAGAAAGCTAGCGAGGATATGTTGTTTATGATGATTACTAAATGCAATCAAAACATTTTCCAAAACTGTCAAGTCCTTGAACAAACGAATATTTTGGAAAGTACGACTGAGTCCAAGTGAAGCAATCTTATAAGGAGTTTTCCCATTTAGGAGGTGACCATCTAGTGTCACAGTACCTTCGCTTGGTTCATAAACACCCGTCAAGAGATTGAAAAGGGTTGTTTTACCAGCACCGTTTGGTCCAATCAGACCAACCAACTCTCCCTCGTTCAATTCAAGAGTGACATCTCCAACAGCTGTTAGACCGCCAAAATGTTTGGTTAACTGTTTAACTTCAAGTAATGCCATTAGTTTTGTCCCTCCTTCTTAGATTTTTTAAAGAAACGTGATAGACTCAATTCCCATGTCCCAAGAAGTCCACCTGGTCTGAAAATCATGACCAATACAAGAGCCAAAGCGTAGATAATCATACGTACACTAGCTACATCTTGAAGGAGCATATTTAAAATTCCTAAAACAATCGCTGAAACGATGGTACCAGTAATCGATCCAAGTCCACCAAATACAACGATAATCAACACATTGATGGAATTAATAAAGGTGTAGTCTTTTGGGACAACAGATCCGATAAAACCAGCCTGAAGTGAACCAGCAATACTTGCTGTAATAGCACCAAAGACAAAAGCGATAATTTTGATTTTTGTAGTATTTACCCCAACTGACTCTGCAGCAATCTCATCCTCACGAACAGATAGAGTAGAACGTCCAATTGGACTACGTAAGAAGTTGAGAGTTGCAATAGTTGTGATAATTACAAAAAGATAAACCATCTGCCAGTTGGTAAAGTTTGGAATACCCAAGATACCAGCAGCACCGTTGGTCAAACTTCCACCATTAATGATAAAGATACGAATGATTTCTGAAACACCTAGTGTTGCAACAGCCAGGTAGTCACCCTTCAAACGGAGTGTTGGAATCCCAACGAGCAAAGCGACTGCACCAGAAATCAAAGCACCCAAGACCATTGCTCCAAAGAAGGCACCATAGGTTGGGAATTTGGAACCAATAATCGCTGCTGCATAAGCCCCAATCGCCATAAAACCTGCATGACCGAGTGAGAATTGTCCTGAAAAACCGACAATTAAGTTCAAACCTACTGCAAGGATGATATTAATTCCAATTTGTTCTAAAATTTGAACATGGAATAGATTGAGAACACCAGCAGAAACCAGTACACTAATCAATCCATAACCCGCTAACAGAAGGAATAACCAGAGAATATTTACTTTAAGATTTGTCTTCATTGTTTACACCTTCTCTTTCACATTCTTGCCAAGGATACCTGCAGGACGAACAATCAGAATCAAAAGCAAGATTCCATATACAATGGCATCACGGAAATCAGACATACCAAAGGCAGTTGCAAATGTTTCCAACAAACCAATAACAAATCCCCCTAGAGCTGCACCAGGAATAATCCCAATACCACCAAGAACGGCCGCAACGAATGATTTTAGACCTGGAGTCACACCCATCAACGGTTCAAGAGAGTTGTAGTAAAGGGCAATGAGGACACCTGCTGCACCAGCAAGAGCTGAACCCAAAGCAAAGGTAAAGCTGATTGTACGATTTACATTAATTCCCATCAATTGAGCAGCGTCACTATCAACTGATACCGCACGCATAGCTTTCCCCATTTTTGTTTTTTGAACAATCACTTGCAATAAAATCATCAGGAGTAAGGAAACTGCTAAAATCATTAACTGGACGTTTGTCAAGCTGATTGGTCCTAAATCATAGCGAACTGTTTGAATGGCTTGAGGAAAGGCACGAGTATTGGCACCGACCAAGTAGACCATTCCATATTCCAGTAGGAAAGACACTCCGATGGCAGTAATCAATACAGCAATACGTGTAGAGTGTCGCAAAGGACGGTAGGCAAGAAATTCAATCACAACACCAAGCAGTGCGGTTCCTACCATTGAAATAATCAAAGCTAAAAAGAAATTCATTTGGAAAGAATTAATCAAAAAGTAACCAATAAAGGCTCCCATCATATAAATATCACCGTGGGCGAAGTTGATGAGTTTGATAATTCCATAAACCATGGTATAACCCAGGGCCAAAAGTGCATAAACACTACCCAGAATTAAACCATTCACAAGTTGTTGGAGCATAGCATTCACTCTTTTCTATTGTTATTTTTTAGAAAATTTCTCAATTTTCACAAGTTCATAAACACCGAAACAGGGAGTGAGTCAAAGGCTCATTCCCTATTTCAGCTACTATTCTAATGTTATGGTTTTACAACTTCTGCTGCTTCCACTTTACCATTATTCATGGTCATCATGTAAGCAGTTTTCACTGTGTTGTGATCTGCATCAAAGCTCGTTTGACCAGTTACACCATCAAAGTCTTTGGTTTTAGCAAGGTTGTCCTTGATTTCACCTGAGTTTTTAGCACCTTTTGCAGCATTAGCTACTAGGTAAACTGAGTCATAGGCCAAAGCTGAGAATGTTGAAGGTTCTTCGTTGTATTTAGCACGGTAGGCTTCAAGGAAGGCTTTAGCTTTTGCAGAAACATCAACTGTAGTTGAGAATCCTGAGATAAAGTAAATGTTTGAAGCTCTTTCAGCAGTTGCTTGTTGAACAAATTCTTCACCGTTGAAGCCGTCACCACCAACGATTGGTTTATCAATTCCCATACCACGCGCTTGGTTTACGATTTTACCTGCTTCTGTGTAGTAACCTGGAACAACGATAGCGTCAAACTCTTTCCCTTTCATTTTAGTAAGGGCTGCTTGGAAGTCTGTATCACCTGCTACAAACGTTTCGTCTGCAACAATTTCACCTTTGTAGGCTTCACGGAAAGATTTAGCAATACCTTTAGCATAGTCACTTGCATTGTCCGTATAAAGAACAACCTTCTTAGCGTTCAATTTGTTTGTCACATAGTTTGAAATAATCTTCCCTTGGAAGCTATCTTGGAAAGTTCCGATAAATAGATATTCTTGACCTTTGGTCAATCCATCTTGAGTCGCACTTGGTGAAATCAATGGAACTCCTGCTTGAGTAGCGTTTGCTACAGCTGCAGCAGTTGCACCAGATGTCGCAGGTCCTACGATAGCTGTAACTTTTGATTGGGTCACTAGGTTAGTTGTAACAGAGGCAGCCTCAGCAGTTTCAGATTTGTTATCTTTATCCACAACTTCGATTTGTTTTCCATCGATACCACCTGCAGCATTGATTTCATCAACAGCAAGTTGAGCACCTTTTTGTTCAGAAGTACCATAGGCAGCTACAGCACCTGTTTCTTCAAAGTTAAAACCGATTTTGATCGTCTTTTCGTCTACTGGGTTACCAGTTGTATTTGACGCTCCTGACTTGACCTCTCCACAAGCAGCGAGAAGAGCTACGCTAGCAAGAGCCACAAAAGATAGGGCAAATTTTTTCTTCATTTTTAATCTCCTTATAGTTGTTTCAAAAATAGTATGTTAAGAATATACCGAATTATCAGAAAATTGTCAACACATTTATCTCATTTTTTAAATGATAACGTTTTCCTCAGTGCGATAGAGATTGCCAACAAAGGGAGTTTCTAACTCTTGAATGTGGCAACGTCTTATTTTTTTGATAAATCTTTCCTTACCTAATCTCTCAACTAAGTCATCTAGCTCCTCAGTTGGAACATAAAGTTGCAGGTAGCGATGTTTTTTGGAATGGTAACAGATATCACCGTATTCCTGAAGTTTTTTTGCATCTCGATTATAGTAAAGATAGATGATTAATCCTGATCGATTTGTTTTTTCAAACATGAGGGATCCTCTTTCTAAGAAATCTTCCCCTATTATACCAAAAAAAGCAAACTCCGTCGAGTTTGCTTTCTAGGTTGCTTAGCTCAAAGAATTGTTAGCCATGATTTCATCAATGAAGCCATATTCGAGCGTTTCTTGGGCACTCATCCAGTAATCACGTTCAGCATCCGCGTGAATTTGCTCAACTGATTTACCTGAGTTATCTGCAAGGATTTGCTCCAAAGTCTTACGAGTTTTGAGCAAGTGTTCTGCAGCGATTGCCATATCTGTTTGTTGAGTACCACCACCTGTACCACCCATTGGTTGGTGAATCATGTACTCTGCATTTGGAAGCATGAAGCGTTTGCCTTTTGCTCCACTTGATGCAATGACAGTCCCCATAGATGCTGCCATTCCCATAACGATGGTTTGAACATCTGCCTTAATAAAGTTCATGGTATCAACGATTGCCAAACCAGCTGAAACAGAACCTCCAGGTGTGTTGACATAAAGGTAAATATCTTTTGTACTATCTTGGGCATCCAAGAAGAGCAACTGGGCAATAACTGAGTTGGCCATATTATCTTCGACTGGCCCAGTTAGCATGATGATGCGGTCTTTCAGAAGACGAGAGTAAATGTCATAGGAACGTTCTCCACGGCTTGTTTGTTCAATAACTACAGGAATCATTCATTTCTCCTTTTAATGTTGAATTTTCTTAGTCATGCGACTCAATACAGAACTATTATATCTTTTTGGTCAAAAAAGGTCAAATTTTTGCTCTATTTTCTAAACAGAAACAAAAACTCAACCTCCTTTCAAAACTGAAACTAACCCTCAGTCTCAATGTTTACTTTGGAATTTTATTTGGTACCGAACAAGCGGTCTCCTGCGTCCCCAAGTCCTGGGACAATATAGCCATGTTCATTCAAGTGTTCGTCCAAGGCTGCTGTAAAGATTTCTACATCTGGGTGAGCTCCTTGAAGAGCCTTCACTCCTTCTGGAGCAGCTACTAGGCAGACAAACTTGATATTTGATGCACCACGTTTTTTAAGGGAATCTACGGCCAAGATTGCTGAACCACCTGTTGCAAGCATTGGATCAACGACAAAGATTTGACGTTGGTCAATATCCTCAGGCAATTTCACCAAGTATTCAACTGGCTGAAGGGTTTCTTCATCACGGTACATACCGATGTGTCCAACTTTTGCTGCCGGAACCAAGCTCAAGAGCCCATCTACCATTCCGATGCCTGCACGCAAGATTGGGACAATCGCTAATTTTTTACCAGCCAATTGTTTTTGAACGGTCTTTGTGATAGGTGTTTCGATTTCCACGTCTTCAAGCGGAAGATCACGAAGTACTTCATATCCCATCAACATTGCAATCTCATCTACTAGCTCACGAAAAGCTTTTGTAGAAGTATCTGTACGTCGCAAGATTGACAATTTGTGTTGAATGAGTGGATGATTAATGACTTCAATTTTTCCCATTTTCTGAGTTCCTTCTTTCAATTTATTCTTCTTATTATATCAAAAAACGGTTTAAAAAGCTTTCTAAACCATTTATTTTTATTAATTTCTAAATCAAATCTGCCTCTTGAAGAGCTGTCTGAACAGTCTCTAATGGTAAATGGGTCAACTCGGTGCCTTTTTCATGATAAAGGTACTGGGCATAGTCATCCATTCGGTACTGGTTGATATAAACCACACGCTTACAACCAACTTGTAGCAGTTGTTTGGTACAGTTCAGACAAGGGAAATGGGTCACATAGGCTGTAAATCCTCTGGGAACCCCTCGTTCAGCCCCTTGCAAGATGGCATTGACCTCGGCGTGAAGGGTTCGAACACAGTGTCCTTCAATGACTAAACATTCGTGGTCAATACAGTGCTCCGTTCCTGATACGGAACCATTGTAGCCTGTTGAAATGACCTTATTGTCCTTGACTAGGACAGCTCCCACCTTGGCACGTTTACAGGTCGAACGATTGGCAATCAGTAAAGCCTGGGCTGCAAAGTACTCATCCCAAGCCAGTCTTTTTTCTGTCATAAGTCTTCTCCTTATCCCCTATTTTTTGAAAAATGGCAAGCGTAAGTCTGCAATCTTTTCAGCTGGAACCTTCATTCCATCCTTGATCCACTTGAGCAGAACTAATACGATAGCAGAACTCCAAAACGAATGAAGATAGCTGCTGACACCTTTTGATTTTCCGTGGTATTTTTCCAGAAATTCCTGCATGGCTTGGACAAAAATCTTTTCTAAGTGGTAGTCCAGAGCAAGTTGGATCACCTTGGCTTCTTTCTTGGCTGCCCGAAAAAGATGCACCCAGACCAGATAAAGGTCAGTTTTGACATCGTAATGGCTCAGCTGTTCCATGATATTGTGAACGCTACGTTTAAAGACGCTTTCTAAAATTGCTTCCTTAGAGTCATAATTGCGATAGAAGGCAGCGCGAGAGACACCTGCCCGCTTGACCAACTCTGAGATACTAATCTTAGCCAAGTCTTTTTTCTCCAGAAGTTGCAAAAGAGCCGTCTCAATCGCTTCTCTAGTCAAGAAATTGGATTCTTGATTTGATTTTCTGAGATTTTCAAGAGATTTTTCAGATATTTTACGTTCAGACATAACAATTTCTTTCTACTTGTGACAACAGAGAGGTGGTACTTTTGTTTCAAGGGCTTTCATGATATAATTGTAAAAAAAGACAGAACCTTTGTCAATGTATAAGTGACAAAGATGGAGAATTTCTATGACTTGGAAGATTGTAGCTGACTCTGGTTGTGATTATCGTCAATTGATAACTCCCGCTATCGATACTGAATTTATCAGTGTTCCTTTAACCATTCAAGTAGCTGATCAGGTCTTTATTGATGATGCTAATCTCGACATTGACTACATGATGAAAACCATGTATGCGACTTCTGAGGCTTCAAAATCAGCTTGTCCTAGCCCTGATGATTACTTGCGTGCTTTTGAAGGTGCCAAACATATTTTTGTCGTTACCATCACTGGTACCCTTTCAGGCAGCCATAATAGTGCACAGATAGCTAAAAATATCTACCTCGAGGAACACCCTGACACTCAGATTCATGTGATTGATAGTTTATCTGCAGGTGGGGAAGTTGACTTGCTCGTAGAAAAATTAAACGACTTGATTGACCAAGGACTTTCTCATGAGGAAGTTGTTGAAGCTATTACAGCCTACCAAGAAAAGACGAAGTTGCTCTTTGTTCTCGCTAAAGTTGATAACTTGGTCAAAAATGGCCGTTTAAGTAAGCTTATCGGTACGGTCGTTGGCCTTCTCAACATCCGTATGGTTGGAGAAGCAAGTGAAACTGGAACCCTAGAGCTTCTTCAAAAGGCTCGTGGTGCTAAAAAGTCCCTTCAAGCAGCTTATGAAGAACTCATCAAGGCTGGCTATGCTGGTGGTCGTATCGTCATGGCTCATCGCAGCAATGAAAAATTCTGTCAGCAATTGTCAGAACGCTTGCTGGAAACATTTCCACAAGCCAATATCAAAATCCTCCCAACGTCTGGTCTCTGCAGTTTTTATGCAGAAGATGGCGGTTTGTTAATGGGATATGAAATTAACTAAGATCATCCGTAGCAAGAGATGCCAAGCATCTCTTGTTTTTTGTGGTACAATAGAGCTATGAAACATTTTGATACTATTGTAATCGGGGGAGGCCCTGCTGGTATGATGGCTACCATTTCAAGTAGTTTTTATGGGCAGAAAACCCTTCTCATCGAAAAAAATCGGAAACTGGGTAAAAAATTAGCTGGAACAGGCGGTGGTCGTTGTAACGTAACCAACAACGGGAGTTTAGACGACCTACTGGCTGGCATCCCTGGGAATGGGCGCTTTCTTTACAGTGTCTTCTCCCAGTTTGATAACCATGATATCATCAACTTTTTTACGGAAAATGGAGTCAAACTTAAGGTCGAGGACCACGGACGCGTCTTTCCTGCTAGCGACAAGTCTCGAACCATTATTGAAGCTTTGGAGAAGAAAATCACTGAACTCGGTGGTCAAGTCGCTACTCAAACAGAGATTGTTTCGGTTAAAAAGGTGGATAACCAGTTTGTCCTGAAGTCCGCAGATCAAACCTTCACTTGTGATAAACTGATTGTGACAACTGGTGGTAAATCCTATCCTTCTACAGGTTCAACTGGATTTGGACATGAGATCGCCCGCCATTTTAAGCACACCATTACCGAGCTTGAGGCGGCCGAGAGTCCGCTTCTGACTGATTTCCCTCACAAAGCGCTTCAGGGCATTTCACTAGACGATGTGACCCTAAGTTATGGCAAGCATGTCATCACTCATGATCTGCTCTTTACCCACTTTGGTTTATCTGGCCCTGCTGCCCTGCGCATGTCTAGTTTTGTCAAAGGTGGGGAGGTTATTTCACTGGATGTTTTGCCTCAACTTTCTGAGAATAACTTGGCAACATTTCTAGAAGAAAATCGAGAAAAATCCTTGAAAAATGCTTTAAAAACTTTGCTTCCAGAACGCTTGGCAGAATTTTTTTTTCAAGATTATCCTGAAAAAGTCAAACAGCTAACTGAAAAGGAACGCGAACAACTTCTCCAGTCCATCAAGACCCTCAAAATCCCTGTGACTGGCAAAATGTCTCTTGCCAAGTCCTTTGTCACCAAAGGCGGTGTCAGCCTTAAGGAAATCAATCCTAAAACCCTCGAAAGTAAGCTCGTTCCTGGACTCCACTTTGCTGGCGAAGTTTTAGACATCAATGCCCACACGGGCGGTTTTAACATCACTTCTGCCCTCTGTACCGGCTGGGTGGCAGGCTCCAATCCAATAAATACCAAGTAAGAAAGGAAGTCCTTTGGAACATATTATTTTACTAAGAGGCGTTACTCCTAATGGAAAAAATGCTATCCCGAAAATGTCTTATTTGATAGATATTTTAACAGAAGCTAGGTTTCAATACGTTCGAACCTATATTCAAAGTGGGAATATCATTCTGGAAAGTGACTTGGATTTGGAAGAAATACGAGAACGCGTTCATACTCTGATAAAGGAAAAAATTGGAGCTGACTTAAAAATGGTTATCAAGAATAAGGACGATTTTGAAAAGATTGTTCAAGAGAACCCATTTAGAGAAGACTATCTTCATGATCGTGTACATGTGATTCTTTATCAGGGATTTATCCAAAGTCTGCCATTAGAAAAATTGAAAGCTGACTACGGTGAGGAAGAAATTTGTGTAGGCGATCACTGTCTCTACCTCTATCTCCCTAGAACTGCAAAACGAAAAAAGCTCAATACCAACTATCTTGAAAAGCTGTTTGGCGTGGATCTGACCATGAGAAAGCTAAATGTAGTAGAAAAGTTACTAACAAAATAGGAGAACAAGATGAACAGACGCGAAACAGTCGAATTTGTCAACATGTGCATGATTAAAAACGGTGACAAGATTCTGGTCCAAGATCGAGTTAGTCCCGACTGGCCCGGCATCACTTTTCCTGGTGGTCATGTTGATCGTGGGGAATCTTTTACCGATGCAGTTATCAGAGAAGTCAAAGAAGAAACTGGACTAACCATATCCAAACCTCAACTTTGTGGTATCAAAGACTGGTACGATGACGAGGATTACCGCTATATCGTCCTTTTTTACAAGACAGAACACTTTACTGGTGAACTCCAATCTTCAGATGAAGGTCCTGTTTGGTGGGAAGAATTTGAAAATCTGTCTCATCTGAAACTTGCAACTGAGGATATGTCAGACATGCTGCGTGTTTTTTTAGAAGACGATTTAAGTTAATTCTTTTACTACAAAGACGGTGACGACTGGCTTTATGAGTTAAAATAAAAGAGCAGAAAAAAATGACCTGAGCTTCAAACTCTAACTTTTGAAGCTCAGGTCATTTCTTAGTTCTTTTTAATCTGATAATAAATAAGGTCCGCAACGTAGTCTTTTCTCTCCACACCATTGGTAATGGTTTTTAGATAAGACATTCCCGCTTTTTCCATCACACGGCCTGAAGCTGGGTTGAGACTGGCGTAACGAGCTCTGACTTTTTGAAAGCCTGCTTGAGTAAAACAAAAGTCTAACACAGCTGTCATGGCCTCCGTCATCATACCACTGCCCCAATAGTTTTTTCCTAAAATATAGCCAATTTCACAACAAGAATCATTCTTATCCATTGCAACGATGCTGATATCTCCAATCACTTGCTCTGGGTTTTCCTTTAGACAAATGGCCCATTTGTAATAGTTGGGATTGGTATAGGAGGCAACCCAATTTCGAATCGAGTTCCGAGTCACCTCAACATCAGGATGAGGATCCCAGGTGACATAGGTCAGATTCTCAACAGACGAAGCCCAATTTTGAAACATAGCTTCCGCATCACTCTCCACAAATCTTCTCAAAATCAAACGTTCTGTCTGTAACATTTGCGTACCGATTGTTTTCATGACACTGCCTCACTTTCTGATATATGGTTCTCTGTCAAATCTCCATTGAAACTTGTTTTTGCTTTCGAATCTCAATGCTCAAGCTAAAAATATCCACTGGGCCTCCTCGTTTTCTTATTTCTAGACTCGGGCTGAAAACCTCCACTGGAGGTTTTTACTCCCAAAAGTCATCGAATACGGTGATTGGTAGGTGGCGTTTATGTTGGCCTTTATGCCACCAGTTTTCAATAGTCGCTTGAGCTTCTGGGCTGATTGTTTTGCCTTCGAGGTAATCATCAATTTCATTGTAAGTGACTCCAAGTGCGACTTCGTCAGCAAGTCCAGGTTTGTCTTCTTCTAGATCTGCTGTTGGGATTTTTTCATAAAGTGCTGGGTCTGCACCAAGTTCCTTCAAGAGTTGTTTCCCTTGGCGTTTATTGAGGCGGTAAAGAGGGAGAATATCTGCACCACCGTCACCAAACTTGGTAAAAAAGCCTGTGATATTTTCCGCAGCATGGTCTGTTCCAATGACCGCTCCGCTATGGGCACCCGCAAGGGCATATTGGGCAATCATACGGCTACGCGCTTTAATATTGCCCTTATTAAAGTCTGAAACAGAGCTTCCTGTCGCTTCAACTGCTACTGTCATAGCGTCAGCTGATTCCTTGATATTCACAACCAAGCTGACATCTGGCTGGATGAAAGCGAGGGCTTTTTGAGCGTCTGCTTCATCAGCCTGCACTCCATATGGCAGGCGAACAGCGATAAATTGGTAGCTGTCATCTCCTGTCTCTGCTCGCATTTCTTCCATCGCTAATTGCGCCAAGCGCCCTGCCAAGGTTGAGTCTTGTCCTCCAGAAATCCCTAGTACAAAGGTTTTAAGGAAGGGATGTTTTTTTAGGTATTTTTTTAAGAAGTCAATTGAACGACGGATTTCTTCCTGAGCGTCAATCACTGGCTTGACACCCAGTTGCTGGATAATGGTCTCTTGCAAACTCATTCTTCTTCTCCTTCACCAAGGGCTTCTTTGCGCATCTTATCAATCAAGTCCATCTTGTCTTGCCAAATATCACGCGCCAAGTCCACTGGATAATGTTGCGGATTGAGTACCCGTTTATACTCATCCCAAAGCTTGTCAAATTCCTTACGTGCATAGGCCTGAATCTCAGTCAAACTAGGCAAGCTATAAACTAATGTTCCTGCTTTGAAAATATCCACCAAGAGAGGAACGGCATCAAAATTACGAACGGTCTTTTTGATGTAGGTATAAGTTGGATGGAACATCTTGATTTCTGTCATGCCACTCACATCCACACCATCATAAGTAATGTAGTCACCTTCTGACTTGCCTTTTTCACGGCTGGTAATGCGCCATACCTGCTTCTTACCTGGTGTAGATACTTTTTCCGCATTATTAGACAGTTTGATAGTATTGCGCATCTGACCATTTTCATCTTCAATAGCCACAATCTTATAAACTGCCCCAAGAGCTGGCTGATCATAGGCTGTAATCAGCTTGGTTCCCACACCCCAGACATCAATCTTGGCCTTTTGCATCTTGAGGTTGAGAATAGTATTTTCATCAAGGTCATTAGAAGCATAGATCTTAGCCTCTGTAAAGCCAGCCTCGTCCAGTTGCTGACGGACTTTCTTGGAAATGTAGGCAATATCCCCAGAGTCAATCCGTACACCCATAAAGTTAATCTGGTCCCCCAGCTCACGCGCCACCTGAATAGCAGCCGGCACACCGATACGCAAAGTGTCATAAGTATCTACTAGAAAGACACAGTCACGATGGGTTGAAGCATAAGACTTGAAGGCTTCATAGTCGTTCCCATAGACCTGTACCAAGGCATGGGCGTGGGTTCCTAGGACGGGAATTCCAAAGAGTTTCCCTGCTCGCACATTGCTAGTTCCGTTGGCTCCACCAATCACGGCTGCACGTGTTCCCCAGATAGCTGCATCCATTTCTTGCGCACGACGTGTCCCGAACTCCATCAAAGGTTCATCCTCAATGACCGAACGAATACGTGCTGCCTTAGTCGCTATCAAGGTTTGAAAGTTAACGATGTTTAAGAGAGCCGTTTCAACCAATTGACATTGGGCTAGAGGACCTTCCACCTGTACAATCGGTTCATTGGCAAAAACCAAATCCCCTTCCTGAGCGGAACGAACCGTCAACTCCAACTTGAAATTGCGGAGGTAATCTAAGAACGCCCCATGATAGCCAAGCGACTCCAAGTAAGCAATATCGCTATCAGAAAAGCGCAAGTCTTTAAGATAATGTACAATTCTTTCCAAACCAGCAAAAACTGCATAGCCGTTCTGAAAAGGTTGCTGGCGGAAATAAACTTCAAAGACCGCCTTTTTATTGTGAATCCCTTGGTCAAAGTAAACTTGCATCATATTGATCTGGTACAAGTCCGTGTGCAATGTCAAACTATCATCTGGATACATCTGTTTTCCTTCTTCCTTCTTTACAAAGGTATGAACGTATTCTACAACTTTCACACCATCCGATAAATTAGTACTATTATAACACATTTTACCGAGATTGATAAAAAGATAACAAGCTATTCTCCGTTCTCCAGTTCATCCATATCTTGCTCAAACTTTTTTTGAGCCCATTCGCCATAACTTTTAAGGCCAAGATTGCCGATAAAAATCCAAGGAAGGTAAATCAGATAAGTAAGGACCCAAGTAGATAAATATTTAAGGTTCAGAGGATTGTGCTGATAAATTTCGATATTGAATTGATAATTCTCCAACATCAAGAGAGTCGTAATAGCGAGAGTTACCAGCAAACACCCTACAATCGTAAAATGAAAACGACTGTAGTAGGTCACTCCAAGTTTTCGTGCACGATTGAAAAAGAAGAAAATTCCTAACAAAAGGGTAACTAGAAGAATATTAGGATTAAAAAGAGCAGGTGCTAATACAGCCACCAAGTAACTTAGCAGAATGAGACCGATAAACACATGAAAAGACTCTGTCCCAGCTTTGTTGATCAGTTGCTCTTCTCTTTCGTCCAATAATTGATAATAAAATAATCTATTTTTCATCTTCTTCCTCCCAAACTTGCTGATTTCTGCGATTCAAGTATAGGATAACTCGATCCATAGAATAACTCCCAACGAGATAGATGATAACTGCTAGAACCACTTTTAGGGAGTACTTCCAAGTCGATAGACTGACTAGTTCCTCGCGATTTCCTACGATATCAATCAATAAAACCACTATAGAAAATCCCAAAGCAGATAAAACTCTTTCTTTTCCAGTATTCTCAATAATATCCCGAATATCAATCCCTACATACATGCGGCGAATAATGGCATACAAACCGACTCCAATCAATAAAAGCAATTCTGGTAAATAGGACAAAAGCGTTAAATTAAAAATATAAACTTTGGCAAAAATTTCCAGTGCCAAAAATAGGCACATTCCCAAGAGAATTTCTCCTGAAATCTTTCCATCCAATTTTTCCGTACGTTCATCTTTGATCACAAGTTTTTTTCTATTTTTCATCTTCTTCCTCCCAAAATAGTTGGTCTAAAGTTTTGCCTAAGCATCTGCAAATGGACTGACAGAGCGAGAGACTAGGATTGTATTTTCCCGCTTCTATCAAGCCTATAGTCTGCCTAGTAACACCTACAGCTTCTGCCAAATCCCCTTGTGTTAAATCACGCTCCACCCGAGCTAATTTTAATTTTAAATTTTTAGCCACTAGCGTCCTCCTTCACATTTTTAAAAAGTTGCGCTTCTTTTAAAAACATTATACCATATATCTAACTTAATGCAATATATAAATGTCATTTTGTAAGATTTTATTAACAAAAAACTCTCTACCACAAAAAATAGAGAGTGTTACCTTTAAATATAGGATTTCAAAATATCAACGACATCACTTCTTTTCTTGACCTGATGGACCTTGATGCCCAATTTCTCAGCTGCCTTTGTATTGTCCTCAATATCGTCTAGAAAGACACAATTTGCGGGATCTAACTGGTATTTGTCAAGAATCTCCTTAAACATTGCCAAATCAGGCTTTATAGCTTTTATATCACAGGATAGGACAAAGCCATCTAAAAGTTCTTTTAAGGGAGACAGTTGCTCTTTCAGCAAATCATAAAATACCTTTGAGGTATTGGACAAGACAAAGATGCGATGCCCCTTTTTCTTTAGTTCTAACAAGACAGGAAAGACTTCCGTATAGATATCAATGTAGCTAGGCCAATTCCAGATAACTTCTTCGACCTTCTTTTGATAGGTACTTCCAATCATGGACACAACTTTAAGCACTAATTCTTGTCTCGTCATGGTACCAAGATCTAATTTTTCCCAAAGCCCCGACTGAAAAATGGTCTTATCTAAAATCAGATAATCTTTCTTCAGCTCCGAAACGCCTTGCAAAATCTTATCCTTGTTCCATTCTAATAAGACGTTGCCCATATCTAGCATTATGTCCATTAGCCCACCTCCATAGTGATGTGAAAAATCCCTCATTACTTTATACTTTCATATTCAGCTTACAAATTCTTTTGGTAATAATATCTTTGCCCTGTGTAGGGATAGTCTTGCAAGATAAAGACTTCCTTGTAGCCATGCCTTTTATAAAAATCTGGCGCTTGAAACTGGTAAGTATTGACAAATGCAAAACGACAGTTTCGATTCTTAGCTTCACTTTCTGCCTGTTGCAATAGTTTTGAACCAATTCCTTGTCCTCGCAATTCCTCTTTCACAAACAAATACTCGATTTCCAACCAATTTCCGAAAGTCTCTGCTACCAAGCCCGCCAAGAGATTGCCCTTTTCATCTTCGACATAAAAATTCAGTGGCTCACTTGTAGCCTCTTCTCTTTTGGAACGATTATAAGCACGAATCAAATCCCCTATTTCTTGCGCTTTATGAGATTCCTTATTTTCCAATCTAACGTGCATCCAAACCTCCTTAGAACTGTTACAGCTTGATTATAATCCTATTTCAATAGACTGTCAAACTAAAAAAACTCACCAAGCTGAGTTGATGAGTTCATGATTTATTTTCTAAATTTCCACTGGCTATAAATCCCAAAAACAAGGATCCAGATAGCAGAACCAACTGCCCCCATGAAGGTAGATTCTTGTAAAAAGAGAGTCACAAAAACAAAGACAAAAAAGAGAATGGTTAGGGGATTGAGCAAGCGATACTGAGGCATGAGGTAGCCATCTGCCATAAAGTCTTGTGACTTGCGGTATTTGAGATGAGCCACCATGATCAAGATATAAATCGCGATGTAAACACCTGATGAGGACGCCGTAATCAAAGCAAAAGCATCGGAAACACCTGGCAAAACATTGATAAAGGCCGCTAGAGCAATTAAAATTGCTGAAGCAATGATGGCATTTTGTGGAACATTATGGCGAGAAAGAGTATCTGCCTTGATTGCTTTTAAGAATCGATTGGGCGAGTCATGAGCAATCTGGTACAAGTGTCTCCCTGTCGAGTATAGAGTTGAGTTAAGAGCAGATGCTGCCGACGTCAAAACAACGAAGTTAATCAGAGCTGCCGCCCACTTGATACCTGCTAGCTCAAAAACCGTTACAAATGGTGAATCTGAAGAAGCAAGTTCTTTCCAGGGAATGATAGACATAATGGCTAATAGGGCTCCACCATAGAAGAAGACAATTCGGAGAGGAATTTCTTTAACTGCTTTTGGCAAAACCTGACGAGGATTCTTTGTTTCAGAAGTTGTCACTCCGATAAACTCAATCATCAGATAGGCAAAAAATACCATTTGAAAGGCCATGACAAAGTTCATAACACCGTTTGGAAAAAGAGAGAACTGATCGCTGATATTTGCCAAACTTGCAGTACCATGCGGTGTCTCAAATCCTGTCAAAACCATAAAGGATCCCGTTGCAATCATAGCTAAAATAGCCACAATCTTAACCATAGCAAACCAAAACTCGACTTCTCCAAAGAGCTTAACCGCAATCAGATTGACCAAGGCCAAAATCGTTAAAAAGACAATCTGAATCAGCCAACTAGGCCAGCTAGGAAACCAAAACTGAACATAATGCGAGATCGCAGTGATTTCTGCCATACCGATAAAGACGACAGATAACCAATAAGACCAAACTGAGAAATAACCCCAGCCTTTCCCCAAATGACGGGTGATAAAGTTGATAAAAGTATGTTGTTCTGGATCCTGATACAGCATCTCTCCAACAGCCCTCATCATCAAAAACATAAAGGCTCCTGTAATCATGTAAATCAGGATGATAGAAGGTCCAGTAAGGCTGATGGAGCGACCGGCACCTAGGAAAAGACCTGTTCCGATTGTTCCCGCAATAGCCATCACCTGAACATGACGATTGGTTAGACCACGTTCCATCTTATTTTTCTTCTTATTTTCACTCATATAGTCTCCTATTTATTCAAAAAACCAAAAAGGAGTTGAGCAAGTCAAAACCTCTACTACTCCTTTTTCATTCTATTTAGGCTGTTTTTTCAACCTTTAAGATTTTGACATCATAGCTACCAACTGGTGTCTCGATGGTCGCTGTATCACCAGTCTTTTTACCGATCAAGGCTTGTCCAATCGGGCTCTCATTTGAAACCTTACCAGCAAAAGCATCTGCACCTGCAGAACCGACGATGATATAGACTTCTTCGTCATCTTCACCGACTTCTTGGATTGTTACAGTCTTACCGATAGCTACCTCATCTTGGGCAACTGCATCACTATTAACGATTTCAGCATAGCGAATTTTTGTTTCTAGACTTGAAATTTGTCCTTCAACAAAAGCTTGCTCATCCTTAGCTGCTTCGTACTCGCTGTTTTCTGAAAGGTCTCCATATGAACGAGCAATTTTGATACGTTCTACCACTTCAGGACGACGAACGAGTTTCAACTCCTCTAATTCTTTTTCTAGTTTTTCCTTTTCTTCAAGGGTCATTGGGTAAGTTTTTTCTGCCATTTTTCTCAACTTTCTTTTCTTAATTTGTTTTTAAAACAAAATTATGTGGAAAACCACATAATTTTAGTTTGAACTACTTGATTGGGTTAGTTTGCTATTGATGTGTTCTGCAACGTTTTGATCATGTTCTTCTTTGGTCGTTGCGAAGTACACTTTACCATCTTCGACATTGGCTACAAAGTATAAGTAGTCACTCTTTGTCTGATTTACACTTGCTTCGATGGCATCCAGACTTGGACTATCAACCGGGCCAGGCATGAGGCCAAGGTGTGTGTAAACATTGTATGGTGAATCAATCGTTGTATCAATTCCAGCGTCATCTGCTAGACTAATCTTTTGACCAAGCTTGCCTTGGGCATACAGGATAGCGATATTACTTTGAAGCGGCATACCGAGATTTAAGCGGTTATAGAAGACACCAGCAATCTTCTTGCGATCTTCTGTCTTGGCACCTTCTTTTTCAACAAGAGAAGCGATACTGAGCAATTCATTGACTGTCAGGTTCTTTTCTTTGATCGTAGCGTAATATGGTGACAAGGCCTTATCCATAGCAGCTAACATCTCATCAATCAAACTTTCAACTGTAGTGCTTTCTTTGATGGTATAAGTTGCTGGGAAAAGGTAACCTTCTAGGCGATAACGAACCCCGCTATCTTTTGTTGGTAGACTTCCAAGCAAGTTTGGATACTTGGCTACTACTTGAGAGATGAAGGTTTCATCTTGAGCTTTTGCTAAGAAGGCATCCGCTGTAAGCGGCTCTTTAAAGTCACCTTGAAGTTGACCTACCGTTTGAGCAATTTGCTCCAAAGTATAGCCTTCTGGAATTGTCAAGCTTGCAAGAGCTGGTTCTTGTGGTTCAGGAGTTCCACCTTTCTGCAATTCTTGGATCAATTCATCTGTACTCATGCTCTTCTTCAAGTTGTAATAACCTGATTTTAAGTCTGCGCCCTTATATTTAGCATAAAAGCTAAAGATAAGTCCATGTTTAACCAAACCAGATTTTTCCAAGGTGCTCCCAATTTCTTGAATATTTGAACCTTCTGGAATTTGAACCGTTACGTAGTCCTTAGAGCTCGCATCAACTGGTTTCAAAGATTCTTGAACATAACCATAACCAAAGAAGCCACCAATGCCTCCAAGCACTAGAAGAACTAGGAAAGTAAGCAAGCAACCTTTAGCTTTTGATTTCTTCTTTTTCTTAGCTGGCTTTGTTCCTTCACGACGACTGCGTCGTGGAGCATCCGCTAAATCATCAACTTGCTCAACTGGAGCAGGCACTACATTCTCCACAACAGGAGGGACTGGTTCTTCTTTTTTGTCATCTGTTTTATAGGAAACAGCCACTTTAGTTGGAGTAGTATTAAACTCTTTCTCTTCCTTTTTAGGCTCTACAGCATCAATCTTGGCTGGTGCAGGCTCTTCTAGTTTTGACTCTTCTGGTTCTGGTGCTGGTGCTGTCACTTCGCTTGATTCAAAACTTGGGCGTGGTGGCACACTTGGGGCATTTTTTAGGATTTCATCCACAGTTGACAGAGAATCTGCCATTAAATCTTCTGTGGCAAGATTGGATTCTTGTTCAGAAGGAGCGGGTGGAGTTACTTGAGAAGATGGAGTTGGTGGGGTAGTTGGACTTTCATCCTCTTTTCCTCTTCTTTCTCTCTCTCTGACTCTCTCTAAATCGCGTAAAATCTGTTCTTTAAAGCTTAATGTTTCTTCTTCTCTTGGTTTCTCGCTCAAAAGCTTTACCTCCTTGTTGGCAATCCATAACATTATATCTTAAAAGTCGCAGAAAAGCAACAAAATATACCTTTCTCCAACTATATTTCTTGTTTTCAAGGCTTCCAAACCATGTTATACCAAGTCTCACCTGCATAGGTAGATCGGGATAGTCCTTCATTAACAAATCCATGTTTTTCGTAATAGGCGATAAGATAATCATGACACGTCAGGTTAATTCCTTCTCGTTCATGTTCTAAAGCGACTTCTTTTAGGGCAGTCAGCAATTTTTTGCCCACTCCCAAAGCTTGCGCTTCCTTGGCTACCGACAGGCTCGTTACTGAGATATAGCCACCAGACCGATGACTATGGTCTTCTACTTCTTCAGTAAAGGACTGATCATGTAGATGACGGTGTGGGACGACTGGACCTTCGATATAACCAAGAATACGTCCCTCCTTTTCAGCTACGAGAAAACTGGTCTGAATTTCCCGCAAATGCGCCTCAAAGACGGAACGAGGAATGGCTTCCTCAAGGGAGAAATTCTCAAGCTCTATCTCTAAAATACGATCTAAATCCGAAAATCTTGCTTGTCTGATTTTCATATTTCCTCCTGATAAAAAGGATTAGCCCAAGTCAGATACCAACAAGAACCACTGTCATATTGGCTCTCTGTCACTTCTTCCTCAACAAAGCCATTCATTTCAAAATATGATAGTAGTTCATCAGGACTCTGCAAAAGAATACCTTGATAATCTAGTTCGACTGTCACCTGTTTCAAGGCTGCAAGAAGAAGAGTTCCCAGCCCCTGTCCCCAATGGTCAGGATGAATGGTCAATGATTTTATTTCTATCCATTTGGGATGAAGATACTGAGCTTCTCCCAAAACATAGCCTAGGAGCTGATTTTCATCCCCAGCTACAAGAAAGGTACCCGCAGTCTTGCGGATACTCTCTTCTAAGGATTGGCGGCTAAGTGCCTCTTCTATCGAAGGATTGGCTTCTTCAATCGCCAACATTTCTTCTAAATCTGATAAGGTAGCTTGCCTTATTGTGATTGGAATTTCCATCTGTTTTCCTTATTGGACATTGCTTGTCAAGTTAGACAAGAGACGTTCAAATGAATATTCATAGGTTTGGATGTCTCCAGCACCCATAAAGACATAAACAGCATTGTCATGGTCTAGGAGTGGAGAAACATTTTCAACAGTGATAACCTGGTGTTTCTTGTTGATTTTATTGGCTAAGTCTTCTACTTTGACATCGCCATGGTCCACCTCACGAGCTGATCCATAGATTTGCGCTAGGTAGACGGCGTCTGCTTGATTCAAAGCATGGGCAAATTCGTCCAACAAGGCGATGGTTCTAGTAAAGGTATGCGGTTGGAAGATTGCTACAATTTCCTTGCTTGGGTATTTTTGACGAGCCGCATCCAAGGTTGCAATGATTTCTGTTGGATGGTGAGCGAAGTCATCAATGATCACTGTATCATTGACAATTTTTTCAGTGAAACGACGCTTAACACCTGCAAATGTTCTCAAGTGTTCACGGACCAAGTTCAAATCAAATCCAGCTGTGTAAAGAAGACCAATAACAGCTGTCGCATTCATGATATTGTGACGACCAAAGGTTGGAATGTGGAATTGTCCCAATTCTTGACCACGGAAGTGAACTGTAAAGGTCGAACCAGTTGTTGAACGAAGGAGATCACTAGCTACAAAGTCATTGCCCTCAGCTTCAAACCCATAGTAATAGATTGGCGCATTGGCTGTGATCTTACGCAACTCAGCATCCTCACCGTATACAAACAAACCTTTGGTAATTTGTTTGGCATAGTCGTTAAAGGCATTGAAAACATCCTCTAGACTTGTAAAGTAGTCTGGATGGTCAAAGTCAATGTTGGTGATGATAGAATATTCTGGGTGGTAAGGCATGAAATGGCGCTCATATTCGTCAGATTCAAAGACAAAATATTTGGCATTGGCTGAACCACGACCTGTCCCGTCACCAATCAAGAAGCTGGTGTCTGTGATGTGAGACAAGACATGTGACAGCATACCTGTCGTTGAAGTTTTTCCATGAGCTCCTGCCACTCCCATGCTGACAAATTCGCGCATAAAGCTACCTAAGAATTCATGGTAACGTTTGTAGCTGATACCATTTTGATCTGCATAGGCGATTTCAACGTTGTTATCTGGACGGAAGGCATTCCCCGCGATAATCTCCACATCACCTTGTAGGTTCTTTTCATCAAAAGGAAGAATGGCAATCCCTGCCTGCTCTAGTCCACGTTGAGTAAAGTAATATTTTTCAACGTCTGAACCTTGAACCTTGTGTCCCATTTGGTGCAACATCAAGGCTAGGGCACTCATCCCTGATCCCTTGATTCCAATAAAATGATATGTTTTTGACATGCTTTTCTCCCCTACTCAGTAATTCTTGTCAGATTCAACTCTTGGGCAACCTGACGTTCCTGTTCTGTTTGCTTATTCTTTTTATTATAGATTTGACTCTTCTTTAGAAAATCATAGTTGTTCTTTTTAGCTTTTTCCGTTTGGGTTTTCGGAGTTGGATTCGCCACTTGGCCAATCTCCTCAGCTAAGATATAGTGAGACTGGCTCAAGTTTTTACTAAATTTGGCAAACTCACCTGGATTTTCCTTTTGAAATGGTGCTGTTGGTTGGTTTCCTTGACGAACAAGTGTTGAACCATTGTGTCGTCTGGTATGACTAACATCCTGAGTCAAATACTTGGCTGAACGTTTCTTCTTCAAATCCGCACGCGCCTCTTCTCGAGCCAATTCAGCATACGTTTTTTCAACTTTTTTAGGTTCTGGGCTTGGCTTTGACTCCTTGTTAACCACTGGAGAAACTACAGTCTCTTCCTCATTGATAGGAGACCATTCCAAATAGTTCTTATCGCGGTAATCACCTTTGATATTGCTAATAAAGTCTGACTCATCGTACAAGTCCATGACTGGCATTTCGGTCAGCATGATCTCATCATCTGACACCAATGGAAATCGATCTTGTTTCATTTTGTATTTCCTTTCAACACTTCATTATAGCGTATTGTCTTGATTTTTCAAGTGCTGGCTTCAGAAATTCCCAAAATTTCACGAATTTCTGCCAAACTGAGACTCGCACGCGACTCCGTACCATCTAAAACTTGGGAAACCAAATGTTTTTTCTGCTCTTGAAGTTCTTGAATTTTTTCTTCAATAGTCCCCTTGGTAATCAAACGATAAACCTCGACCATCTGCTCCTGCCCCATTCGGTGAGCGCGTCCGATGGCCTGGGCTTCGACAGCCGGATTCCACCAGAGATCAACCAAAATAACCGTGTCAGCTCCTGTCAGATTGAGACCGACACCACCCGCCTTAAGGGAGATAAGAAAGGCATCTCTCTCCCCTTGGTTAAAGGCCTTGGTCATCTCCTGTCTGTCATGAGCAGGAGTTGAACCTGTGATTTTGAAGGAGGTCAAGCCCAAGTCTGGGAGTTCTTGCTCGATTTTTTCCAACATTCCTTTGAACTGGGAGAAAATCAAGACACGATGCCCACCATCAGCCACTTGTAGCAATAAATCTCGGAGACTATCCAATTTACCACTAGCTCCTTGGTAATCGTCCATGAAGAGAGCCGGCGTATCGCAGATTTGACGCAAACGCATGAGTCCAGATAAGATTTCTACCCGACTTCTCTGGAATTCTTGATCGGTCACTTGCTCTAGGCGGTCTCGCATCTGTTGCAACTGGGCTAGATAGATGGCCTTCTGCTGGTCTTCCAGTTCATTTTTATAGACGACTTCAATCAGGTCAGGCAGTTCTGTAAGAACTTCTTCTTTCTTACGCCTCATGACGAAGGGTTTGATAAACTGCGCGACTCGGTCAGCCGGTAATTTCATAAACTCCTTTTTACTTGGTAAGAGCCCCGGAAGCACAATTTGAAAGATAGACCACAACTCTCCTAAATGGTTTTCGATGGGCGTACCTGACAAAGCAAAAACTGCTGGCACCACAAACTGGCGCAAACTCTGAGCAATCTTGGTTTGGGCATTTTTCATGACCTGAGCTTCATCTAAGAAGAGAAAATCAAAAGCCATCTCTTGATAAAGCTCGCTGTCTTGACGAAAGGTGGCATAGCTAGTCACATAGATTTGGTGATTTTCAGAAAGAATCGCTTCTCGATTCGCTTTCAAACCATGAACGACAGCCAAATCCAACTGTGGGGCAAATTTTCTAAATTCATCTGCCCAGTTGTAGATCAAACCTGACGGCGCTAAAATCAAGACCCGACTATCTTCTGTCACCTGACTGGTCAAAAAAGTGATGGTTTGCAGTGTTTTTCCCAGTCCCATATCATCGGCTAGGATGCCACCAAAACCATAGTGATGAAGCATCTGGAGCCAACGGACACCCTTTTCCTGGTAGTCTCTCAAACTCGCCTGCACCCGTATATCTCCCAAAGGAAAGTCCTCTGGATGGGTCAAATCATGAGCTAAATGCTGAAATTCTTCCGAGAAAGAGATCCTGTTTCGACCTTCAAAAAGCTGAGAAAGGCTATAAGCCAGAGATTTTCGCGCTTGGAAAGAACCATCTTTTAGCTCAACCCCCAGTTCCTGCAAATTTTGACGAATCTGCTTGGTTTCCTCATCAAAAAAGTACACTTGATCAGAAGAACTGATATAGAAATCCTGATTACTGGTCAGGGCTTTAAGTGCTTGATCAATCTCTTCTTGGGCAATCCCTTGGAAATCAAATTGGATTTCCAACAATCCTCCCTTGGACTCAATCTGAACCTGAGGAGCTTGGACGCTGTAGAGCTGATTCATCTCATCAGATAAGAAGACCTGACCCAATTTCTCAAAAGCTGGAATCGTATGGTGAAAGAAAGAATAAATTGTTTCTGGCTTCAAAGCCTGTCTCCAAGACTGAAAGTCAGCCTCAAAACCAGCCCCTAAACAAACTTGAAATAGCTGACTTTCAACGGCAACATCGCTAGCGAAAGGTAATTGTTCCAACTGTTGACGACTAGTCACCTTAACATCTCCATAGTCAAACTGGATATCCAAGCGGATGCGGCCGTCATCCTCCCTATCAAAGTAAAAGGTTGGTGAAAAGGGTCTGATTTGCAAGCGCTCGGGGGCAGACACTGTTCCTAGCAGTCCAAACAAAGACAAACAGGCGGCTAGACGGTCACGATCACTGTTGTCAAACTGGAGGCATTTCCCCCCTCTTTCCTCCTGAGGAAGCTCCTTGATTTCCTTTAGTAAGCTGATTTGTTTAGGGTTTAAGAGATAAAGATTCCCCTTACGAAAGAGAACTGCCCCTCCATAGAATACGTTAACTCGCTCAGTCTCAGAAATTTCCATCTCAAAATAATCGGGATACTCCTGCACAGAAAAAGCGAAAAGTTTCGCATCGGGATCTAAATCGTGAAATAGAAGATTTTCATAACTAGTAATCTGGTGCTCAAAATGAAAATCCTCCAAGTTCATCAGCAACTCTACCCCCTGCTCAAAAAAGGTCAGAGGGAAAAAGAGGTGACGACCTTGATTGGGGAAAAAGAGGTCTTGACTCAGTCCCTCCTCAATCAAGCCACATAAAAAAGTAAGAACTTCTTGACTAGCTATATCAAAAGCATCCCAAGACAAGTCATTTTCATAGTGTTTCCCAATCATATATGGCTTTCGATGGACTAGGACCTTCAAAAAGAGTGGGATGTCACGGATGACATAATATTTTTGACTATCAACTAAACCGATTCGGAGTGTCCAAAGGAGGCGATTGGTTCCAGCTTCCACCTGGCCTAGAGCCGATAAAGTGTAGATTTTCTCTCTCTTCTGAGGTTGGATACGCTCCAAAAAACTACCACCAAAACTAACCTTGGTTTCGACCTCTTCTTGCTCTTCATGTCCTTTTTCTAAGGCTTGTAGAATCACCTGGCCTTCTTCATCATTCTTCAGATAATGCTCGAGCGCTGCGAGGTGAACACAGTAACCTCTTTTTTGGAAAAAATCGCAAGCACAAAAAACCAGATCATCCTCTAAACTGTAGCGCAAGTCTTCTCCCGCCACACGAGTATAGAGGCGATTCCCTTTTTCCTTGATAATCTCAATGTTGCCTGTTTCATAGAGTGTAACCCCCTCCATGCGCAACTTTCCCGGAATCAATTTAGCCATAGTTACCCCTTTATCTTATCTTTTCATTATACCACATTTTCCCCTACGAAAATAGCCTTCTAGGAAGACTTTTCTCCTAGAAGGCTCGATTTTTAAAGGGTAGCAAAAGTGGTCACGATGCGTTGGCAAACCTCTTCCAGTACTGACTTCGGCATAGCTACATTGAGGCGAGCATGAAGGGTTCCTTCCTCCCCAAAGTCCAAACCTCGGTTCAAGATAACCTTGGCTTCATTCTTCAAAAGCTCTTGCAAGCGGTCATCCGTTAGGTCATAGGCTGAAAAATCAAGCCAGATCAAGTAAGTTCCTTGTGGTTTCATGACCTTAATCTTGGTTTCGTTGCCCAAAATATCCACTACATAGTTAATGTGGTCCTCGATGACTTCTTTTAACTCTCCTAACCAGTCCTTACCATAACGGTAGGCAGCTTCTGTCGCCAAATACCCCAAGCCTGAGATTTCATGTTGGTTATTGGCCAACTGGCGTTTTTGGAAAGCCACACGAAGCTTTGGATTTTCAATAACTGCATAGGAATTCTTGGTCCCAGCAATATTAAAGGTCTTAGTAGCACTGCTCAAGATAAGGGCAAAGTCTTTAAAGGAGGGATCAATGGTGTTGAATGACTGGTGTTTGTGACCAAAGAGGGCCAAATCTTGGTGAATCTCATCTGAAACTAACAAAACACCATGCTTTTGACAGAGATGGCCAATCTTTTCTAACACTTCCTTTTCCCAAACACGTCCACCAGGATTGTGGGGATTGCAAAGGATATAAAGCTTCACATCCTCTTCCACCAATTCCTTCTCCAACTGGTCAAAGTCAATCTCAAACAGCCCATCCTTTTCCACCAAAGAATTGGTAATCAATCTGCGATTGTTCAGTTTGACACTGCGGGCAAAAGGTGGATAGACCGGTGTATTAATCAGAACAGCCTCTCCTTCTTTTGTAAAGGCTTGAATGGCTGTTGAAATAGCTGGTACCACTCCCTCGATAAAGACGAGGGCATCCTTGTCAAAGTGATACCCATGTTGACTGGCTTCCCAGTCCTGAACCGACTTTATCAAAGCATCGCTAGCATAGGTATAGCCATAGACCAACTGATCTGCGTAGGCTTGTACAGCTTGTTGAACTTCAGGCAAAACCACAAAGTCCATATCCGCTATCCAAGCTGGTAGAACTTCTCGATCAGCTTCCGCTTCTTTCCATTTATAGGTATGGTGCCCAAAACGATTGGGCAGGCTTGTAAAATCATATTTTCCCATATCTATCTTATCCTTCCAAAGCTTGACGCAAGTCCGCAATCAAATCTCTAGCATCCTCAATCCCAATTGACAAACGCAAGAGATCATCTGTCAAACCGTAGGAATGGCGCACTTCTGCTGGAATATCCGCATGGGTTTGAGTCGTCGGATAGGTAATCAGACTCTCCACCCCACCCAAACTCTCAGCAAAAGAGAATACCTTCAAGCTGTTTAAAATATGAGGAATACGTTTTTCATCCACTACTTTAAAAGAAATCATGCCTCCACGTCCTGTATAGAGCACTTCCTTAACAGCAGGTGAATCCTTCAAAAAGGCAACCACTTCTTGGGAATTGGCTGTAGAACGCTCCATACGAAGAGACAAGGTCTTGAGACCACGAATCAACTGATAACTATCAAATGGTGACAAGACCGCACCTGTCGTATTGAGATTATAGAAAAGTTGTTCATATAGTTCTAAACTATTAGTCACAACCACCCCAGCCAAAACATCATTGTGCCCTGCAAGGTACTTGGTTGCCGAATGAAGGACAATATCCGCACCATCTTCGATTGGTCGTTGGTAAATCGGACTGTAGAAGGTATTGTCTACGACTACTTTAGCACCCTTGTCATGAGCTAGTTTGGCTAGTTTTGCAATATCAAATTCCAACATCAAGGGATTGGTTGGCGTTTCGATGTAGAGAACATCCACATCATTTTCCAGCTCAGCAATCAACTCTGCTTCCGTATTGGCATAGGTAAAATGGAAACGGCCTTCTTGCTCCACTTGGTTGAACCATCGGAAAGAACCCCCATAAAGATCTCGCACAGCCAAGACTTTACTTCCTACTGGAAAAACACTAAAGGCCAGTACAATCGCAGCCATACCTGAGCTCGTCGCTAGGGCATAGTCTGCTGATTCGATTGCAGCCAAGACTTCCTCCGCCTTACTGCGAGTTGGGTTTTTAGTGCGCGTGTAGTCAAATCCCGTAGACTGACCGAACTCTGGATGCTGATAAGTTGTTGAAAAATGAAGCGGCGTCACCAAGGCACCTGTCGTCTTATCTGACTTGATACCCGCCTGGGCCAAAATTGTGTTGATGTGTAGTTCTTTGCTCATACAATACCTCCAAATCTATAGTAACTATTGTACCACTTATTTTCGCCAACTCATTTTCTTCTTTTCAAGAGCTAGTTATAGTTTCAAACTATACAAAAACGATAGTTCCTTGAGAAACTATCGTTTTTCCTGTTGAATAGACTGGTTATTTAACGTGTTTTGCCAGTTCTTCTTGGGCTTTTTTATTTGATTCTTCTTTTTCTTTCAGCCATTTTTCTTTAGCTTTTTCATACTCATCAGCCGTTACAGTCTTATCTTGTAACTTGAGGTACTTGTATGATTCCACACCCTTATTTCCTGCTTGTGAGAATGGTGCTGAGAATGGAACTGTCTTTCTCAAGCTAGGTGTTCCACCAAGGGAAACGTTTGGAATTGCAAGGGCGCTATCAACGAGCCAGGCTTGAATTTCTGCATATTTTTCATAACGTTTCGCTGGATCTTGCTCCTTGTTAGCTTCTTCTAACATTTGAGTGTAAGTATCCAGACCAACTGCCTTAGCCTTGTCATTGACCTCACCTGGTTCTAGACCAAGGTTTTGCAACATACCGCCGTTATTGACATTTAGGATATCTAGATAGCTTGATGGATCCAAGTAGTCAGCACTCCAACCGCCATTATAGATATCAAAGTCTTTTTGAGCTGCCGTTTGAGCGAGGTAGCTAGAATTATCGAAGTCATCTGTTGATAATTGTTGGATATCAATAACCACATTCTCAGCTCCTAGAACAGATTCGATGGATTGTTTTAAAGAACTTGCTTCAAGTACACCTTTTTTAGCTGATTGGTCAACTGATACATCCAAGTGAATTGGGAATTGCACACCCTTAGCTTCCAATTCTTTCTTAGCTTCTGCAAATTTAGCTTTAGCCTTGTCAGGATTGTAGTATGGATCTTGCGCGTCTGCAAAGTTGATTCCTTGCCATTCTTGACCATAGTTGACCATCTTTTCTGAAACAACATCGCCAAAGTCTTTTCCGTTGATACTTACAAATGTAGGAGGTACCACTAGGTTACGAATAATCTTCGTTGCTCCATCTTCCCCTTGAGATTGAGCTCCATAGGCTGTACGGTTATAAGCATAGTTGAAGGCTTGACGGAAGTTTTTATTCAGAACTGCTTCTTGTGTTGATTTCTTTTCGATATCTGAGGACTTAGAAGTGAAGTTATAAGATTTTCTGTCCAAGTTAAAGTTCAAGTAATAAGAAGTTGCGGTTTGCATACTATAGATGATGTTATCCTTGTTCTTCTCTTTAATTCCTTCAAAGCTTGAGCTATTTGGATAGAGATGCGCGTAGCTGTAGACTCCTTCTACAAAGTTACGAGCTAGGGCATCTTGGTCACTACCATCATAGTAAGTCAATTTCACATCGTCCACAAAGACATTTTTAGCATCCCAGTAGTTCGGATTTTTCTTGTATTCGATAACAGATTTTGAAACAAATGATTTCATCAAGAAAGGTCCATTGTACAAAATGCTAGAAGGGTCTACCTTACCAAAATCATCCCCTTTTGATTTCAAGAAATCCGCATTGACAGGGAAGAGAATGGTTGAAGTTGTTTTAGAGTTCCAATAAGATTCTGGACGTGTCAAAGTGTACTGAACTGTTTGGTCATCAATCGCCTTCACACCGACAGTTGAAAAGTCTGTTGTTTTACCGTTGATATAGTCATCCAAACCTGCTACAGAGTCTTGAACCAAGTACAAGGCTTCAGATTTTTTATCTGCCGCATATTTCAAACCTGTCACAAAGTCTTGAGCAGTTACAGGTGCGTATTCTTCACCTTCGTATGTATACCACTTGGCATCTTTACGAAGTTTGTAGGTATAAGTCAAACCGTCCTTGGAAACGGTCCAATCCTCTGCCAAAGATGGAACATAGTTACCATATTGGTCATTTTCCATCAAACCATCTACCAGATTGGTAACGATATCATTGGTTGTTGCACGGTTCTCTGCTAGATAGTTCAAACTAGATGGATCACTAGAATAGACATAGTTATATGTTTTAGATGAACTTGCTGAGTTCCCACATGCGCTCAATAGGATACCTGCGCTTAACACGACACCTGCCAGTGTCAGATACTTGGCCTTAGACTTTTTCATTTCCAGAACCTCCTGTTTTAGATATTTGTCTTATTATACAGCTTTAGTTTTATTTAGTCAAGCAATTCCTGTCACAAAAGGTCGAAATTATATTATTTTCTCTACAAATTTTAGATTTTTATCTATTTCATTAGGTATATGCAATGAGTAGTGTAATATTTTTACCCCTTATTCCTAAGTGCTTTAAAAGCTGTCTTGTAATTCGGATATTCTCTTTGGAGGTGATTAATAACCAGTAAGACATCATTAAGTTCTTTAGAGCGTTTAGAAATGGAAGTCCATCCCTTTTGATTCCAATATCAAGTTGGAGACAATCAGCAAAGATATAAGATGCATAGTATTTGATTTTTAAAATTTCAAAAATTTTAGAATGACGATTCTCGTCACTTTGAATGTTACAAAAGAGAGAGAAGCAATCTGCTTCTCTCTCATGCTTAATTAGATGTCACTCTCCACAGTTGACAAAGAGGCAAAAACCCCAGATAGCCTTGAGCCATCCGGGGTTCTTGTTTTCGTCGCTAAAATGATATCAACAATTTCATTTTAGTCGATTTTTGGGACTTAGTCTTCTAAATCCATTTCAGAAGCTGCTGATTTCTTCTTCTTGCCAAGAAGAGAGGCAGTTGCCAAGGCAGCTACTCCTAATCCAAGACCAGCAAATTGGTTACTTGCAGTTCCTGTATTTGGAAGTTTTCTACCGTTTGAACGTCCTGGTCCAGCAGGTTGTTGTGCAGGAGCTTGTGAGTGGTTCAATGCACTTGAGATTGAAGCACTGTCAGACAAGCTAGCTGAGGTACTTGCGCTGTTGCTCAAGCTTGTGCTTGTTGAAACTGATTCACTTGTGCTGATTGAAGCACTTACGCTGTTGCTCAAGCTTGCTGAAGTACTTGCTGAAGTTGAGGCATCGCCTGAACTATTGCTTGTGCTTGTTGAACCTGAACCGCTACCTGAGTTGTTGCTTGCACTGATTGAGGCAGAAATGCTGTCACTCAAGCTTGCGCTTGTTGAGACTGACTCACTTGCGCTGATTGATGCTGAAGTACTATCGCTCAATGACACACTTACTGATTTGCTGAGTGAAACTGACTCACTTGCACTTACAGATTCAAGGTAGCTAGGAAGGTTAAACTCTGGCTTAGATTCGCTTGTTGGTTCACCCTTACTATAGCTGAATGAGTTAGATTGTTGTGACGCACTTGTACTCAAACTGCTTGAAACGCTAGTGCTAAGTGATGTAGATGTACTTACGCTGTTACTCAAGCTTACTGAAGTACTTGTTGAAGCTGAAGTACTACTTGAGTTGTTGCTTGCTGATTGGCTAGCACTGATTGATGCAGACACGCTGTTACTCAAGCTTGTGCTTGCTGATTCAGATGCACTGATTGATGCAGACACGCTGTTGCTCAAGCTTGTGCTTGCTGATTGGCTTGCACTGATTGATGCAGATACGCTGTTACTCAAGCTTGTGCTTGCTGATTCAGATGCACTGATTGATGCAGATACGCTGTTGCTCAAGCTTGTGCTTGCTGATTCAGATGCACTAATTGAAGCTGACACGCTGTTGCTCAAGCTTGTGCTTGCTGAGTGGCTCGCACTGATTGAAGCAGATACGCTGTTGCTCAAGCTTGTGCTTGCTGATTCAGATGCACTGATTGAAGCAGATACGCTGTTGCTCAAGCTTGTGCTTGCTGAGTGGCTCGCACTGATTGAAGCAGATACGCTGTTGCTCAAGCTTGTGCTTGCTGAGTGGCTCGCACTGATTGAAGCAGATACGCTGTTGCTCAAGCTTGTGCTTGCTGATTCAGATGCACTGATTGAAGCAGATACGCTGTTGCTCAAGCTTGTGCTTGCTGAGTGGCTCGCACTAATTGAAGCAGACACGCTGTTGCTCAAGCTTGTGCTTGCTGATTGGCTAGCACTGATTGAGGCTGATACGCTGTTGCTCAAGCTTGTGCTTGCTGAGTGGCTAGCACTGATTGAAGCAGATACGCTGTTACTCAAGCTTGTGCTTGCTGAGTGGCTCGCACTGATTGAAGCAGACACGCTGTTGCTCAAGCTTGTGCTTGCTGATTGGCTAGCACTGATTGAGGCTGATACGCTGTTGCT